>JAPSKG010000028.1 GCA_031177795.1 Domibacillus sp. | reverse complement strand
ATGCAAAGCAATCGTTTAGTGACAGCGTAAACCTCCGCAATTCTAGAAAAGGCTCTATCTACATTGTAAAACCGAAAATGCATGGATCAGAGGAAGTGGCTTTTGCTAATGAATTATTTGACTGTGTAGAAAAACTGCTGAATTTGCCACAAAACACATTGAAAATAGGCGTAATGGATGAAGAGCGCCGAACATCGCTTAATTTAAAAAATTGCATTGCTGCCGTGAAAAATCGAATTGTCTTTATTAATACTGGTTTTCTTGACCGCACTGGTGATGAAATGCATACATCAATGGAAGCGGGACCTATGATTCGAAAAGGGGAAATGAAAACAGCCAGGTGGCTGGCAGGATATGAAAAATCCAATGTGGCAAAAGGGCTTGCTGCAGGTTTTCAGCATCGGGCTCAAATCGGAAAAGGAATGTGGGCAATGCCGGACTTAATGGCGGACATGATCAAGCAAAAAATTGGGCACTTAAATGCCGGGGCAAATACAGCCTGGGTGCCATCGCCAACGGCTGCTGTTCTCCATGCGCTTCATTATCACGAAGTAAATGTGTTTGACGTACAAAATAAAATCAAACAAGAACGGGCAAATTATCAAAAAGAAATTTTGCAAATCCCAGTTGATCAATCCCGAAATTGGAGCAGCGATGATATTCAGCAGGAGCTTGATAACAACGTGCAAGGCATTCTTGGCTATGTAGTGCGCTGGGTAGAGCAGGGAGTCGGCTGTTCAAAGGTACCTGATATCCATAATGTAGGTTTAATGGAGGACCGGGCAACACTGCGTATATCGAGCCAGCATGTGGCAAACTGGCTGCATCATGGCATATGCACAAAAGACCAGGTGATGGAAACAATGAAACGGATGGCAGAAATAGTAGATAAGCAAAATAAAGGGGATGCAGGTTATCGTCCAATGGCGCCAAATTTCAATGAGTCTGTTGCATTTAGCGCTGCATGCGACCTTATTTTTAAAGGCTATGAACAGCCAAACGGTTATACAGAGCCGATTTTACATAAAAAACGGCTTGAAGCAAAAGAAAAATACAGCATTAGGTCATAAGAAAAGGCTGGCTTCGGCCGCCTTTTTCTCGTTTAAGAAAGCAGGTGGTTGAGTTGGAAAGAGAAAATGTTGTGAAGTCGGTGGCCAGAGCTCTGGATATTATTGGGCTTGTTAGTGCTTCACGAACCGGGCTTGGCGTAACAGAAATTGCGAAACAGATGGATATTAATAAAAGTTCAGTTTTTCGAACGCTTGCAACGCTTGAAGAATACGGCTATATTGACAAAAATGAAGAAACCGGGCGTTATCGAATTGGATATGCATTTTTAGAAGTGAGCTCAAAACTACTTGATTCTTTAGATGTCCGCTCAGAAGCGCAAAGTGTGCTGCGCGAACTGGAAAATGAAACAAATGAAGTTGTTCATCTTGTTGTGTATGACCGGGAAGAAGTGGTTTATATTGAAAAACTGGATGGTCATGAAGCACTAAGAATGCATTCTAAAGTAGGAAAAAGAGCGCCGGTCCATTGTACATCTGTTGGCAAAGCCATTTTAGCTTTTTTGCCTGAAGCAGAAGTGCACAGCATTTTAGAGAGAAAAGGGCTGCCAGTCCACACCGAGCATACAATAACGACAAAACAAGCGTTTCTCAAAGAGCTTGCAGCCGTTAAAGAAAAAGGTTATGCACTTGACCTTGAAGAAAATGAACGAGGCATTCGCTGTGTGGCTGCTCCCGTATTTGACCATACGGGCAAGGTTGCAGCGGCGGTATCTATTTCAGGTCCGACAATACGCATGACGGACGAACGTCTTGTCCCGCTTCAAAAACGAATGATCAAAGCAGGAAAAGCAATTTCAAAACGCCTTGGATATCGATTTGAATAATAAAATAAAAATATTTATTGACATTCTATTGTATGACTGATAAAATTAGAAATTCATTGAGATTGTAACTTAGAACGTTTCATATAAAATTGGCATTCTGCTAGTGTTGACAAAACTTATTCACACTGGAGCAGCTTCGGAGCTGCAAGGACTTAAGAGAAGGCAGGGCTTAGGTCGTTTAGGTACATCAAAAACGACGATGTGGAATTATACCGCGGCGGTTTAATTTGAGGTGAATAGAGTTTTCACTCAAACAAACGTTGTGAGTTACCCTATAAGTGAACACAAAACCGGTCTGGTTTAATCAGGCCGGTTTTTCTATGTTTTCGTTGCATAGAATGAAAAAAAGGGGGGCTTCATGATGTATAACAGAAAAGCGGCAGTTCAATATGCGCAGCGCTGGTGGAACAGCTACAATCCTGCTTATCCAAAATTTGAAGTAGATTGCACAAATTTTGTTTCACAATGTTTAGCGGCAGGCGGGGCACCGATGCGCGGCTATCCGCAAAGAAACAAAGGGTGGTGGATCGGTGGAGGCACATGGAGCTTTAGCTGGAGTGTCGCTCATTCACTGCGCTGGTATTTGGAAGGGTCATCAAGCGGCTTAAAAGCAAAACGGGTACAGTCAGCAGACCTGCTTGTTCCGGGAGATGTAATTTTCTATGATTTTACTGGCGATGGCCGGATTGACCATTCTTCTTTTGTCGTCAGTAAAACTGGCGGGGTTCCTCTTGTTAATGCGCATACAGCAAACAGCCGAAAC
Organism: Domibacillus sp.; assembly: GCA_031177795.1. Classification (GTDB taxonomy): domain Bacteria; phylum Bacillota; class Bacilli; order Bacillales; family Domibacillaceae; genus Domibacillus. Next base: position 12,002 of record JAPSKG010000028.1, on the reverse strand, counting down.
CGTCATTGGAGTTTTATTACATCACCAGCTTATTCTCCGCAGATAAAATACTATTTTTTTCACATAAATGAAAATTTAGTATTGTAACATTTATGTCAATGTGTTTACTTCTTTGTTTCGGCGTAAAAAAAGAAGTTTATTTAATGCTTTGTATCTCTTATACTGCCTGCTTTCATGCTCCTGGTCAATTGAGGAAACTAGCATTATGAAAAAGACGAATGATTTTCCAGTTTAAAAGCTATTGCGGCTAGTTTCTTTTTCAAGCTATAGTTAAAACGCAGCCCGGGCAAGACAAACAAAACAGGAGGATTTACCTTGAAAACGAAACTACGCATTGCCGCAATGGCCGGTTTAATTTCTTTTGGGTTATTTACAGCAGGACAAGCAGAAGCAGCTACACCAGCTCCAACTTATAAATATGTAGTAAAAACACATCAATATAAAACATACCAATTTAAAACGTTTAAATACTACTATCAAGTGAAATTGCCAGTTTCACAGCAGCCAGTAGCCAAAGCTCCAGAAGCAAAGCCGCAGCAGCCAGCCGCTACAGCGCCGGCAGCAGAAGCAAAGCCGCAGCAGCCAGCTGCTACAGCACCGGCAGCAGAAGCAAAGCCGGCCGCTACTGCTTCAGTAAACGCATTTGAACAAGAAGTAGCTAAGCTTGTTAATGAAGAGCGCGCAAAAAATGGTTTAAAAGCTTTGGTGCTTGATGGAAAGCTTAGCGAAGTAGCTCGCGCAAAATCACAAGATATGAAAGACAAAGGATATTTTTCTCATCAATCGCCAACGTACGGTTCACCATTTGACATGATGAAACAATTTGGCATTACGTACCAAACAGCCGGTGAAAACATTGCTAAAGGCCAAAGAACACCTCAAGAAGTTATGAATGCCTGGATGAATAGTGATGGGCACCGTAAAAACATCTTGAGCTCTAATTTCACACATATTGGTGTTGGTTATGTTGATGGTCATTGGACACAAATGTTTATCGGAAAATAAAAATGAATAAAAAAGCCATAAGGCGGGCGCGGGAATTTCAAAAAATCCTGGGCCCGCTTTTTTTAGTTGGAAAGTCTTTAAGAAAAAGAAGGTGAAGTGGCCAGTTATTTTTTGTTTTCTTGTTTAATAAGGGCTTCGTTAAAATGCGATGCAGAAAAGTTTTGGAAAACAGTGTTCTGCTTTAAAGGGAAAATCTTTTTACCGGCAATAGCATTTAAAATAACTTGATTGCGCCAAACCGATAAACCAAGGTTTGTCGCCCCGGTTCCGGAAGAAAGGGTTAAATTTGTCAATGCAAACAAATGATTGGAACGCCCGTCTTTAAAAACAACCCGGTAATCATCATCAATCCGAAAAAAGTGATCATCTTCCCACTCAATATCTTCACGCATCTTCAGAAACCAGTCTGGCAAAAAAGGTTTATAGCCCGTTGCCATAATTACGCGGTCAACAGGATAAGAAAATAAAACATCTTCCTGCCACTGTCGGCATTCCAGTAAATAACCATTGCCATTTGGAGAAAAGCCATTTACTTCGGTAAGAGGCTGAATAAGCACCTCATCATTTTTTCCGCTAATAGAGCGATGGTATAATTCATCGTAAATGTTTATTAAGGTAGTTTCATCTATGCCATTTCGCAGCTGCTCGAGTTTATCAATCGCGTCTTTACGTGTTTTATAAGGAAGTGATTTGAAATACTGAATGTAATCGGGAGAGAAAACTTCCTGGCCAAGCTTGGCTGATTCAAGCTGTGAAAACCCAGAAGAACGGGTGATCCAGGCCAACTGGTAGCCATACCGGTCTTTTTCCTTTAGAAGCTCATAGAAAATTTCCGCAGCACTTTGGCCGGACCCAATGACTGCAAGGGATGTTCCTTTTTGTAAATGTGATTTATTAGGTAAAAAAGAATTAGAGTGTACGATGTCCTTGGAGGGCTTAAATCCGGGAGGCATCATAGGTGCAGAGCCTGTTCCAAGAACAAGGTGACGAGCGTAAATGGTTTCTTGCCCGTTCACTGTAATTTCGTAAACTCCGTCCCGGCTGATTACATTTGTTGCTTCGGCACCGAAGCGGCAGGATGAAAGCTGGCCGGCCACCCATTTTGCGTATTCATTGTATTCCTGTCTTGGTATATCAAAACGCTGAAAAAAGAAAAATGAATAAAGCCTGTTATGAGCGTGTAAATAATTTAAAAATGTATAAGGGCTCGTTGGATCAGCAAGTGTCACCAGGTCAGCCAAAAAGGGAACCTGTAAATCACTTCCTTTAATCAGCATACCGGGGTGCCAGTTGAAAGAATTTTCTTTTTCCAAAAAAATAGACGTTAACTCTGTTTTATCTGCCAGCGCTGCCATACTCAGGTTAAATGGCCCTATGCCAATGCCGCACAAATCATAAAACCGCTTTTCCACATTGCTCCAATCCCCTCTGCAAAAAGCTTTTTTTTTGTTTTCCCCTCTGTCCTGTAATCAAAACGGTCTTAAGCAGATAACAACCGGTTTTTTCCTGATCTTCACAGAAAAGCAATAAAGAACTAAAAACGAGATATATGTGATATGATCAGAGAGAAGCTTTGAAAAAAAAGGAGTGTGCAAAATGGAATCAATCAAACAGTTTGTATTTTCACGTATGGCAACGCTTCGCATTGTGGAGCATGCACCGGAAGAAAAATGGGATATACAGCCGGGGAAATGTGCTAACACGATTCGCTGGAACGCCGGGCATATTTATATTTCTGCAGAAGTCATGTTAAATATGGCAGATGAAACCTATGCGGTTTCCCATCCGGAGTGGGCTGCTCTTTTTGCTTCTGGAACGCGTCCATCAGAATGGACAGGCGAAAAGCTGGAAGCGGCAGAAATCATTGAAGCATTGCGCGAACAAGCTGGTCGCATTGAAAAACATTTTGCCGAAAAACTTGGTGAAGCTGCTTCAAAGCCGCTGACCATTGGGCCGTTGGAAATGAACACTGTGGAAGCAATTCTTCAGTTTGTTGTTTTTCATGAAGCGATGCATGCCGGGACCATCAACACATTATCAAGAGTTTAAAACATGCAAATACCCTGGTCATTAAATGGCAAGGGTATTTTTATATGGATTTCTTTACAACGCTTAACTGGCAAAGCGCTGTTTTATTGATTGTGAATGTGGTGTCGAGTGTTAACCTGTGTTGGTGTCATTATATAATTGTTGAACCAGCGACAGCTAACATGAAAAAGCCAGTTTTCCAAACAGTTTATCTGTAATCGGTAACACAATTTTTATGGAAATGATTCCAAAAAGCATTAATAAAAGGGCGGAGTGAAGCAGACATCAAGTTGAAAAAGCTGGCATCTTACTAGCAAAAAAAGCAAAAGGAGCGATAAAAATGGCTGAAGTAAAAAAGTTCTGGGATGTTCAATTTCATAAAAGAGCATTTCCCCACATTCAGCAAGCATTTGTTTTGCCGCCAAATATGATGGAAGAAATGGATCCGTTTCTTATCCTGGCAGAAGACTGGTTTCAAAAAGGAACATTCCCGGACCATCCGCACAAAGGGTTTCAAACGATCACTTATGTAATCGATGGTCGCCTTGAGCACATCGACAATAAAGGAGGCCGGGGTATTCTTAGTGCCGGTGATATTCAATACATGAATGCAGGATCTGGAGCAAGGCATGCGGAAGAGCCGGTTGATGACGATATTGTTCATTCCCTTCAGCTTTGGTTAAACCTGCCGGCTGCTTTAAAAAATTCTGAACCGTTTTACCAGGACATTCACGCTGAAAAAGTGCCGGTAAAGCAAATTGGATCAGCAACAGTGCGTGTATTTTCCGGAGAAAACGGGCCAATGAAGCCGCTTGTTCCTTTTTCAATGGCTGAAGTTTCTTTGCCGGAAAACGAGTTGTATCTTCATAATCTTGAAGCAGATCATACAGCTTTTATTTACATGCTGACCGGTTGTTGTGAAATCGGCGAAAGTAAAACCAGGCTGTTAAAAGGACAGGCAGCTCTTTTAACAGCAGGAACAACTCTTCAGCTTAAAGCAGAAAAAAGGTCAAAAGCGTTAATTTATTCAGGCAAGCCGCACGGTGAGCCAATTGTTGCCCGCGGTCCATTTGTTATGAATACACAAGAAGAAATTAGAGAAGCATTCCAAGACTATCAGTCTGGTAAATTTGGCCCGAGGGCAAAATAAATGCCAGCCGAAGAAAAAAAGATGCCTGCTAGCCTAGTTTGTTCCGGGTTGCTTTAGAGATAAAAAAAGGAGAAGGGTAATCTTGCTCTTTTTTATTTTTCCCTTGTCAAAGCAAGTCTCTTCCTGCTATGTTAAACACAACAAAACTAAATACAAAGATTAAGAGTGCCTGGAGTTTGGATATCCAGCATAATAGGGAAACCGGTGAAAATCCGGTGCAGCCCCCGCTACTGTAAGCGTGATGAAATTGTTTAACGATCCACTGGCTTTTTAGCCGGGAAGGGAAAACAAAAGTAAAATGACCGCAAGCCAGGAAACCTGCTTTTAATGACTTTACATCATTCTTCGGTGGGAAGAACGGGATGAATACGCATGGAATTTGTTGGTTTCCTTCTATCTTTATGCGCTTTTATGCCCCTTGCTTCTCCCGATGAAGCGGGGGCTTTTTGTATTTTTAAAAAAGGAGCGGATTTAAGTGGCAACGTGGAATTTAACCGAGATGAATAAGCATGTGCTGATTTGCAATGGATCAACTTGCATGCGAAAAGGCGGAGAAGAAGTGACACAGGCAATTCGCGATGAAATTACCAGCCGAAACTTGGATGCTAAAATACATACAACAAGAACTCGCTGCAACGGCCGATGCAAGGATGGATGTGTAGTAGTCGTTTATCCCGAGGCAGATTGGTATTTTGAAATGACTGAGGAACGAGCTAAAAAAATGGTTGAAAGTCATCTGGAAAAAGGCAAGCCTGTAAAAGAGTGGATTGCTTATGAGCGTTCAGAAGACGGAATGAAACTTTTAAATGGCCGGTTTAAAGGCATAGAAAAAGGTGAGGGAAAATGACGGGTACATTGTATGTAGTCGGATTTGGTCCGGGGCACGAAGAACTTATTACAGACCGCGCAAAAAATGCGTTAAAAGCCAGCGACTACGTGATCGGCTATAAAACGTATATGGAGCTGGTTGCTCCGCTGATTGAAGGAAAAGAAGTGATTTCTACAGGAATGAGCGAAGAAGTAAGCCGGGCACAGGCCGCTGTTAAACAAGCTGAACGAGGAAAAATTGTTTCTGTTATATCAAGCGGTGATGCCGGAGTATACGGGATGGCCGGGCTTGTGTATGAAGTGCTCGCCGAGCAAGGATGGAAGCCGGACACAGGTATTAAAGTTGAAATTATTCCCGGCATTTCTGCAATCAATTCTTGTGCTTCATTGCTTGGAGCGCCAATTATGCATGACGCGTGCACAATCAGTTTAAGTGACCACTTAACTCCCTGGTCGCTAATCGAAAAACGCATTGATGCAGCTGGTTCTGCAGATTTCGTTATTGCACTTTACAACCCTAAAAGCGGGCGCCGCACAAAACAAATCGAGGAAGCACAGCGCATTTTGCTTAAGTACCGTAAACCGGAGACGCCGGTCGGTTTGGTGAAAAGCGCTTATCGGGATCGGGAAGAAGTTGTGATGACAACACTTGCCGGCATGCTTGAACATGATATCGGAATGCTGACCACGGTTATTATCGGCAACTCTACAACATTTTTTTACGAAGGCCTAATGATTACACCGCGAGGCTACACACGTAAATACACATTAACAGAAGAAAAACAGCCTTTGCGGCCCCATGAACGGCTTCGTCCTGAAAACGAACCGTGGGCGCTTCACGGAGGAGAACCAGAACCAGTTAAAGCATCAAAGCCACTAAGAGAACTAGGTTTAAAAGCATTAGCCGCAATGGAAAAACAAAAAACAGCTCCGCCTGAAGTTACGTCAATTTTTGAAGCGGCAGTTAGCCCGGGTGTTGTCAACAAACATTTTACGCCGCAACAGCTGATTGCGCTGTCGGAAGCAGCGGGAGAAAAAGGGACAATTGAATATACGCCGCATCATTATGTGATGCTAAAAACCGAAGTGAGCGATCCCGGGGCTATTATAGAAAAACTGCGTGCTGTCGGCCTTAGCCTGGCACCAGTCGGAGATGTAGTTACGATTAAAGCCTGTGATTTCTGCAATGGAGACAAAAGCGATGCCATTCCGCATGCAGAACAGCTGCAGCAGGACCTTGGAGGCTTAAGCGTTCCGAAAGAACTGCGAATAGGCGTGAATGGCTGTGGCATGGCTTGTTATGGAGCGGTTAATGAAGATATTGGCATTGTTTATAGAAAAGGTGCTTTTGATTTGTTTTTGGGTGCAAAAGTAGTTAGCCGGACAGCGCATCCAGGTGTTTATGTAGCAGAAGGGATTGCGCCGGACAAAGTAGTGCCGATGCTGACGCGCATTGTTGAAGAGTATCGGGAGTCAGGCCATCCGAATGAACGGTTTTTCAAGTATTTTAAACGGGTTGGGACAGTCGAAGGATTTGCACATAGAGAAATGCCGGTGCCGGATGTTGAACCGATGCCGTGCGGAGAATAAGGGGGAAAACAAGTGAAAGCAGTACTTTTTGTTGGGCATGGAAGCAGAGATCCGGAAGGAAACAAACAAATATTAACATTTATCGAAGGTTTTTTACCTCAGTTAAATCCTCTCGTTATATATGAAACATGTTTTTTGGAATTTGCACGTCCGGGTATTGAAAAAGGAATTGAAAACTGTGTGGAAAAAGGGGCAACATCCATTGCCTTAATCCCGCTTATGCTTTTGCCGGCTGGACATTCGAAAATTCATATTCCAGCCGCAATTGACGCAGCTAAAGAAAAATATCCAGCCGTAGAGTTTACTTATGGAAAACCGATCGGCATTCACTATGAAACGTCGGTTATTTTAAGAGACCGTCTTCAAGATGCAGGAGTCGATCCGGATAAAGCTGAAGAAAACGATGCTGTTATTTTGCTCGGGCGCGGAGGCAGTGATGCGGATGCTAACAGCGATTTATGCAAAATTGCCCGGATTCTTTGGGAAAAAACGGCTTTTGAAACCGTAGAACCCGCTTTTTACGGGGTAACCAAGCCGTCACTTCCACAGGCTGTTGAAAAAGCAGCAAAACTCGGAGTGAAAAAAATAACTATTTTGCCGTACTTTTTGTTTACTGGTGTACTGATTAAGCGCATTGAAGAAGATATGAAAACATTTGCCATGCAATATCCTGATATGGAGTTTGTCCTTGCTGATTATTTTGGTTTTCATCCAAAGCTGAAAACGATAATTGCAGATCGAATTGATGAAGCACTTGGCGGCAATGTAGTAATGAACTGTGATACATGCCAGTATCGTTTTGAAGCAGGCGAGCACCACCACCATCATCACGACCATGACCATGACCACGACCACCATCATCACGACCATGACCACCATCACGATCATGAAGAAGAGGCGGTTCGATGATTTTCTTTTTAGCCGGAACAAGTGATGCGAGAGAACTTGCCGTCACACTGCAAAACACAGGAAAAAGTCTTCTGGCCTCAGTTGTTACTGAAAACGCGGCAACTGAACTGGAAGCAGCTCAAATTGCAGCAAGAACCGGCCGCCTTACTACAGAGGAAATGGCTGAATTGTTGAAAGATGGTTATTCGGCTGTGGTGGATGCCAGTCACCCATTTGCAGAAGAAGCTTCAAAAAATGCCATGGAAGCAGCTGAAAAAGCAGGGTTGCCGTATATTCGTTATGAACGCGCCGATACAGAAATTGACGATCATCCGCTTGTTACACGTGTAAATACGTATGAAGAAGCGGCAGACGCTGCGCTTAAAAAAGGCGGAGTTGTCATGCTTACCACGGGAAGCAAAACGCTGCAAGTGTTTACGGAAAAACTGCTTCCACATGAAAATATCCGCTTAATTGCCAGGATGCTGCCGCGTCTTGACAATATGGAAAAATGCGCAGCACTTGGTGTAACGCAAAAAAACATTGTTGCAATGCAAGGCCCATTCACAAAAGAGCTGGACCTTGCTTTATACCGTCATTACAACGTTACAACAACAGTTATGAAAGAAAGCGGGGCTATTGGCGCCGTAGCTGCAAAGATTGAAGCGGCCGTGTCACTTGGCATTGAAACCATCGTGATTTCTCGCCCGCCAATCAGCTATCCAAACCGGTGTGAAACATTTGAAGAAGTGATTGAAACATTAACTTGTCTGGAGGAAAGATAAATGGATTTTAAAACAGCTTTTGTACCGGAAACCGTTAAACCAATGGAAATTGAATCACTAAGCTTTTCAATTATTGAAGAAGAGTTTGGCCCTCATGATTTAACCATGGAGGAATTCACAGTGGTACAGCGAGTTATTCATGCATCTGCCGATTTTGAACTTGGAAAAAGTGTGCTTTTTCATCCAAAAGCGATTGAATCAGGAATTCGTGCTATTCAAAATGGCGCCCGCGTTGTTTGTGATGTGCAAATGATTCAATCGGGTGTTTCCAAGCCGCGCATTGAACAATTTGGCGGCTCTGTAAACGTGCATATTTCTGATGAAGATGTTATGAAAGAAGCAAAAGAACTTGGCTTAACGCGCGCAATCATTTCGATGAGAAAAGCAGCTGCGCTTGGAGAAGGCGGCATTTATGCGATTGGGAATGCGCCAACGGCTCTTTTAGAAATTATTCGCCTTGCAAAAGAAGGAATCGCCAAACCAGATTTGATTATCGGTATGCCGGTTGGCTTTGTTTCGGCAGCTGAGTCAAAAGAGGAACTTGCCAAGCTGGATATTCCATTTATCACAAATCTTGGCCGTAAAGGCGGCAGTACGGTCACTGTGGCAGCGTTAAATGCTTTGTCACTGCTGGCTGTAAAATGAAACCCGTTCCTGATAAACCACTCCGTACCGGTTACACAACTGGATCATGTGCAACTGCAGCAGCAAAAATAGCGCTGCAAACACTTATCACCGGCGAAGCCCCGGAATCTGTAGCCATTTACCTTCCTGCTAAACAATGGGCGCATTTTTCCCCGGAGTTTGTGAAGGCAACTGAGCTTGGTGTAAAAGCCGGCGTGAAAAAAGACGCCGGAGACGATCCGGATGTCACGCATGGCGCAATGATTTGTGCAGAAGTAAGCTGGACGGACAAACCGGGTATTCATTTAGACGGTGGAGAAGGCGTAGGCCGTGCCACGAAGCCCGGACTGGATGTGGAACCAGGTGAAGCGGCGATCAATCCGGTACCGCGCCGGATGATCACTGAAGCAGTTAACGAATTGCTTCAAGAGTGCGGAGCCAGCAAAGGCATTTCGGTTGTTATTTCGATACCAGACGGTGAAGAGTTAGCAAAAAAAACGTTAAATGCCCGGCTTGGCATTTTGGGCGGGTTATCTATTTTAGGAACAAGCGGAATTGTCCGCCCGTTTTCAACTGCTGCTTTTAGAGCAAGTATTGTTAAAGCTATTGAAGTAGCGGTGGCTTCAGGCTGTAAGCATGTAGCAGCTACAACAGGCGGGCGAAGCGAGAAATATGCAATGGAACATTTGCCCGAGCTTCCAGAAGAAGCGTTTATTGAAATGGGTGACTTTGTCGGTTTCACTTTAAAACACTGCAAAAGGCTTGGCATTGAAAAAGTGACACTGGCGGGCATGCCAGGAAAATTTTCAAAAGTGGCTCAAGGCGTTATGATGGTACATTCAAAAAGTGCGCCAGTTGACATGAATTTTCTGGCGCAGATGGCGGAAGAAGCAGGGGCTTTTCCAGAAGAGATAGAGCAAGTGCGGAATGCCAATACAGCTACGCATGCGGCAGAAATAATGGCGGATTATCCGGCGTTTTTTTCAGTTTTTTGCCAGAATTGTTCGGAGAATGCAGTTCGTGAAGTTCGCGGTGGCCTTGTTGTGGATACACTTTTGTTTGCAATGAAAGGGCAGTTGCTTGGAAAGGCGGAGTACAGTGAGTAACATACATATTATCGGCATTGGTGCAGACGGCGCAGCTGGTTTGCATCCCCGTCAAATAAAATTAATTAACCAAAGCCGTTTTTTAGCCGGCGGCGAACGGCAATTAAGTTATTTTCCTGATTTCACAGGTGAAACGTTTGTTATAAAAGGAAATTTAAAAAAGTTAAAAGAACGGCTGCAAGGCGAAGCGGGCCAGGCGGTGGTTCTTGCATCAGGAGATCCGCTTTTTTACGGAATTGGAGCGTATTTGTCCGGAAACATTCATGCAGAAATTGAGCCGCAGCCATCCAGTGTGCAGCTTGCATTTGCGCGCATGAATGAATCATGGCAAAGCGCCAAAATCATCAGTGTGCACGGACGCACAATCAAAGGCCTCGCTCAAAAAATTGATGGAGAAGAGAAAGTGGCGCTTTTAACAGATGAAATAAATTCACCTGACGCCATTGCCCGCTATTTACTTGAGTTTCAAATGGTTGAATACGATGCTTTTGTAGCGGAAAACATTGGTGCTGTTGAGGAAAAATGCCGCCATTTTACATTGGAAGAAATGGCAGCTGAAACCTTTGCACCGCTTAATGTAGTTATTTTAAAGAAAAACCGCCCGTCTAAAACATGGCCCACAGGCATTCCAGATGAGGAATTTAGCCAGCGCAAGCCGGATAAAGGGTTGATCACCAAGCGTGATATCCGTGTTTTAACTCTTGGACGCATGAACATTAAGCGAAACAGCACAGTATGGGATATTGGCACTTGTACAGGTTCGATTGCGGTCGAAGCAGCCAAAATAGCAAAAGACGGTGCCGTGTTTGCGATTGAAAAAAACGAACCTGATCTTGAAAATGCGCAGTCTAATTTTAAAAAATTCCGTACGGACGTTACACTGGTTCACGGAAAAGCACCGGACGGATTAGAAGAGTTCCCGGATCCAGACTGTGTTTTTATGGGCGGTACGGCAGGCAACATGGACAAGCTGATTGATGTGTGTGCGAAGCGTTTAAAGCCGGGAGGCACGATTGTGTTAAATGCGGTCACTATTGAAAATATGTCAAAAGCCTATCAAATTTTTAAAGAAACGGAATTTAATGTGGATATTGCTCTTGCCCAGGTTTCGCTATCAAAACCGATTTTAAATATGACGCGCTTTGAAGCGCAAAATCCCGTTTATATTATTTGTGCGACAAGAAAAGAGGATGAAGTATGACAGGCATATTATATGGAATTGGAGCAGGACCGGGTGACCCGGAGCTGTTAACCGTCAAAGCATTTCGGATTTTATCGGAAAGCAAGGTAATTGCGTTTCCGAAAAAGCGATCCGGTGAAAAAAGCTATGCGCGTCAAATCATTGATGCGTATATTGACCCTTCAGAAAAAGACATGCTGGGCCTTGTATTTCCTATGACAAAAGATCCGGTGATTCTGGACCGTGAATGGAACAAAGCAGCAGATGCAGTGGCAGAGAAATTAGAAGCCGGTTATAATGTGGCTTTTGTTACAGAAGGTGACCCAATGCTGTACAGCACATTTATCCATATGAAAAATGTGCTGCTCAAAAAAATGCCGGATGTTAAAACAGAAGTGGTTCCAGGCATTTCTTCAGTAAACGGAACGGCAGCGCGGCTTAACCTTCCTCTTGCTGACGGTGATGAGCATGTTGCGATTATTCCTGCTACCGATGACCGGGAAGCTTTAAAAAGGGCCATTGAACAGCACGACTGCGTTATTTTCTTGAAAGTAGCCAAAGTAGCATCATTGATTTCCAGTGTTATTCGTGAACTTGGGCTTGAAAAGCATGCTCATGCTGTCACAAAAGTAACGTCAAGCGATGAAGTTATTTGGACGCTTGACGAATTTGAACGGGCAGAGCCAAATTACTTAACATTAATGGTGGTGAAGAAAAAATGAAACTTTACATTGTTGGCGCAGGGCCGGGTGCACCAGATTTAATTACGGTACGCGGAATGAAACTTTTAGAAGAAGCAGATGTGATCTTATACGCGG
>JAPSKG010000027.1 GCA_031177795.1 Domibacillus sp. | reverse complement strand
AGAAAGGAGGGAATTAAGGGTGAAGCAAAAAGAAAACAAGCACGATGATCATAAAGACGTGCAATGTCGCGATGAAAAAAAGAACGAAAAAAAATGTGAGTGTGATGGTAAAAAAGGGGTAGAATGTTGCAACTGCGTGGAAGAAATGGCAAAGCAGCTTAAGAAGTTTAAAGGCCAACAGGTTATTGTTTTTGAAAAAGACGCTTTCGCTGTTGGTACTGTAAAAAAAGTAAAAGGTAAAGCAGTTCTTGTTTTGGAGGACGCATTTAAATTAGCAATTCTTGGTGACAATGTATTTGTGATAATTATTGTTGAAGACCTGTTTATCAGTATTTGTGAAATTACAGAGTTTGCTCCTCTTGGGCCAGGCGGCGCTCAAACTATATTAGATAATTTAAAGAAAACAAATGCAATACAAGTTTTATAAGAAAATGCAAATAAATAAGATTGAAATTAAGAGCATTCGTACCTGCATGGTTTCTTTTCTGGATAATACTAATAATGTTAAATTTTGGAGAACTAACTACTCCTTGGAAATCAGTAAATGAAAGCGGTTGTTCTGATGAAACAACCGCTTTTTCAAATCATTTCAAAAAAATTCGAAGCGTTATAACCAGGAAACGACAAGGAGCAGTTCTTCAGTATTATCGCCTCAATGCCGTTCTCCCTTAATAAAATAAAGTATGCTTACATAATTATTGTCAATGAAATTACAGGTGTTTTCTTTTTTTGAAAGTGCCCATATTTTTTAAAACCTTTGGATAAAGGTATAGGAAACTGCACAGCATAAAACCTATCTCTACTAGCAAAGGAGCTGTTCTATTGGTTAAAAGGCGGCGCGAAAAGTTGTTTAGCGAAAAAGCAGTGTTGTATGGTTTTGGCGGTATTGTTTCAGTGGTCTTTCTCCGGCATTCAGAGTTGTTTATTGAACTTGCAGGTTTTTTTGCACTTTTTGCTGCAACCTTTTATTGGTTCAGGTGGTATGCCAGGGAATCAGCAAAAGACAAACTGCTCCGGTCCGGCATAAAGGACATTGACCATATGAACGGATTTGAATTTGAACAGTATTTAGGTGCCATGTTTGAGAGAGCAGGCTATAAAATAGAATACACGCCTGTCAGTGGCGATTACGGCGCAGATTTACTGTTGCGCAGGGGCAGACAATACGTAGCCGTCCAGGCAAAGTGCTATAGAAATACAGTCGGCGTTGTGTCGGTTCAACAAGTAATAGGAGCCAAAGGACATTACCAAACCAACGAAGCATGGGTTATCACAAATAACAAATTCACAAAAAACGCTTGTAATTTAGCGAAATCAAATAACGTAAAATTGTTTGACCGCGGTGACTTACTAAATCTTATGTTAGATAACAGATCGGTCAAACAATCGAAAAAACCCCGCCCAGTGTAATAATTCTGGCGGGGTTTTTAAAAATAATCGCTTCGGGCAATGATTTTCAAAGGGAGTTCTGCGCTCAAATCCTTTTTATTTCACGGATGCTTTTCTCTATCTCTCGGTTTTATAAATTATTTTTGTTGAAAATTGTTTTATTCATCATTGCTACTTGATCAAAAAGCATCGTTTTATTGGCTAACACGTTTCATTTAAGGCCTTCATTAACGAGAGTTAAAATGCTCCCCGCCTCTTTGAAGATATACTTTTTCTAGTTGCTCCCCGGTTAAAGGTTTGCTGAAAAAATAGCCTTGACCGATATCACATCCGTATTGCGCAAGAATTTGATGCTGGCTTTCCGTTTCAATCCCTTCCGCCACCACATGTAAATTCAAGTTGTGAGCGAGGGAAACAATAGAATGCACAATCGAAGCGTTTTTTTGATTCGTTAACTCTTGAACAAATACTTTATCCAGTTTTAATACATCCACATGCAGTTTCATTAAATACGATAAAGAGGAAAAGCCGGCTCCAAAATCATCAATGGCTATTTTCACTCCAATCTCTTTCAGCTTTTGTATGGTTTGAATCGTCATTTCCATATCTTGAATCATGGTGGTTTCCGTTATTTCTAATAAAAGGTATTGAGGGTCCAATCCTGTTTTTTTAGTCAAGTTGGCAACATCTGTTACAATTGTTCCTTTTTCAAAATGTTTAGTTGAAATGTTGATGGATACAGGGAATTTTTCACAGCCAATAGAGTGCCATTTTTTAACTTGTGTTCCTGCTTGTTCAAGTACCCAATGTGTTATGGGAATAATGAGATCCAATTCTTCAGCACGCGAAATAAATTCCCCGGGGAGAACTAATCCTTTTTGTGGGTGCTGCCAGCGAATCAGTGCTTCCATAGAAGCGATTTTCTTTGTTGAAAGGTGAAACTTGGGTTGATAAACCAGGTAAAATTCATTGTTATGAATGGCACGGTGAATATCAGCTTCAAATGATAGAGTTGAATCCATTTGAACCAGTTTGGTTGTGTGATCACAAAATTGATACGTATTTCTTCCAGCCTGCTTTGCTTTGTAAAGAGCTTGATCAGCATGTTTCATCAACGTGGACACATCTTCGCCGCACCCGGAATAAACGCTGATACCGATAGAGGAAGTTGTAACAAATTCATGACCCTTAATCTGCCAGGGTTTTTGTAATGCTGATAAAACCCGTTCAGCAATTTTCCCTGCATTTTCAGAAGAGGAAATCCCCGGCAATAAAATGGCGAATTCATCTCCTCCCAACCTTGCCAGAGTATCAACTTCGCGAATACATGTTTTTACTCTTTGTACAAACTGGATCAGCAACTCATCCCCTACATCGTGGCCCAATGTATCATTCACCCATTTGAAACGGTCAAAGTCTAAACTTATGACCGCAAATGAGCCTTGATTCCGTTTTGCTTGAGCCATAGTGTGCTGAAGGCGGTCCATGAACAAGCGGCGGTTAAAGGTACCTGTCAGGTAGTCAAGAAACGCCATTTTCTCTAGTTCTGCTTCATAATGTTTTCGCTCCGTAATATCTCTGGACACGCAAAGAATACGTTTAAACTCTCCATTTTCATTAAAAATTGGAGTTAATTTTGTGTCTAACCAAACAAAATGACCTTTTCCGTGCCGTATTCGGAATTCCACCCAGCCTGGTTTTTTTGTTTCAAGCACCTCTTTAAAATTCTTTGTTACGTTTTCGAGATCTTCTTCATGAAAAAGGTTGGAAGGAAATCGATCTCCTTCAGTTAAATGAATTCCTAAAACCGACTGATGAGATGGAGATGTGTATAAAATGTTTAAGTCAGCGTCAAGAAGAGCAATAAGATCCGTCATATTAGTAGCAATGAGGCGGTATCGTTCTTCACTTTCTTGAATTTTTCTTTCCGCTTGTTTTTTTTCACTAATATCTCGTGTAATGGCTGCAACAGAAATCATTTTACTTTCTGCGTTTCGTACCGGTGACAAACTTAAACTAACGTCCATAAGGCTGCCGTCTTTGCGGCGGTGAATCACTTCCATATCATGGACAACCATTCCATCCATTGCACCCTGTAAGAAATTCCCTCTTTTTTGTTCACTTTCCGGTATAAAAAGGCAAAGATTTTTCCCGATAACTTCTTCCTTTTTATACCCATACATCAATTCAAAAGCAGGATTAATGTCCGTTATGCGTTGATTTGTATCAATCATGTAAATGGCATCTGGAGTATTGGTGACAAAAGATTCCATTGTTTCTTTTGTTTGAATTAGTTCGTTTTGAACTCTTTTTTGTTTTGTGATATCTTTAGCAATGCCAAATACACCAGTGACTTGACCATTGACCATGATAGGAACATTGGTGACATCTAGCTCTACACGATCTCCGTTTTTCCTGTAAATAGCGGTTTCGTAGTTTCGCCATTCTCCTTGTGCAGAAGCCTGAAAATTTTCTAAAGTTATGTTTAACTGATCCGGTGCCATGATGGGAACAAATGAATGGTTCAAAAGCTCTTTCAATGTATATCCCGTTACTTTTTCAGTTGCTTGATTAGCACCTGAAAAGCGGCCCTGTAAATCAAATTCAAAAACCGCATCAGGATGATGGACGACTAAAGATTGGTAACGTTGTTTACTTTCTTCAATCAAGCGTTCTTTTTCTATTTGTTCTGTTATATCACGGTAAATCGCAATTAAGCCAATTACTTCGCCGGTTTCACCTTTAAGAGGAGAATAAGAAGTGCTAACATCAAGCAGGTTTCCATCTCTTTTTTTCCTCACAGTCCGATACGATGGAATATTATTTCCTTCCAATAATCTTTTCGCTAAATCTTTGTGCTCAGCTTCATATCCTTCAGGCACAAGATTTAAATGATCAAAAGATAACCCTTTCACTTCAGCTTCTTCCCAGCCAAACATGGATGAAAATCCGGAATTGAGACGAAAAATTTGACGGTCCTTATCGGTTACGAGAATGCCGTCCGTGGTACTTGATAAAAAAGAGTCAAGAAAAGCTCTGGTACGCACCAATTTTTCTTCGGTTTTTTTCCACTCTGTAACATCTCTCCCTATCCCTAAAATATGGGTACATACCCCTTTGGCATCCAAAATAGGGGTCAAGAGCACATCGCTTAGAATTCTGCCTGCAGAAGTAGGCATATTTTCTTCATATTTAATCGGTTCCAGTGAAAAAAACGCTTGATTTAAGATCTGGTTAAGGTGGAAAGCAGTTTGATGGGGCAAAGCATCCTCTATAAATTTTCCGTAGCGCTCTTTTTTAAATCCAGCTTTGAAAGCAGCTTTGTTTGCTTTTAAAAATTTGAAACGCCCGTCAACCACTTCAAAGAGGATTGAAATATCAGACATTTGATTAAAAGCTTTGTCCAAAATCTCTAATAACGACATGGGCATTTTAACTCTCCTTTTACTCAATTCTTTCATTCAACGGCTATCTATACAGGTGTCTGAATCCTGATTTTTATTGCTTTTATTTTTTACAGTCTTACATCCTCTTTAACAAAAGAAACTGGTTTATCTTCTTGAGAGGCGGGTAAGGATTTACTAGAAAAAAACTGCCGGCTTAGCACTGGCCTCGAGGATGTACCATGTTACCGCGGACCTTTTTTGAAAAATTGCTTAGTAAAATTTTTTTAAGAGCTTCATTTATTTGAAAATGAACAAATCTTCTTTACGCCAAGACGGCTACTGCCATTTAGTTGCAAATTAATTTCCCCGGAGTTTCCTTTATCTTTAAAGCATCATTTACATTTTCTCCACCACTGTATTTCAAATTACGTTTTACAAATATAATGCGAAGTCACTTTTAATTAATGAATTGAATAGGACTGGTGAATGAATCCTGTATTTTAAGGTAACAGGGAGCATGATTGTGTAGCTGGTTGTGTACCAGCCAGGTAGTGTGACTGAACGGAAAGACACGTTCCGGAGAATGCTAAAGGAGCAGATACTCTGTTTTTTGCAGTTTTGACAACCTTTCTTGCCTACTCCTTTTTATTATTAGGAAAACTTTTTTGTAGGCCCTGACAAATTGCTGTTCTTCACGTATCTTTCCTTAATCCTTACCTTTAATCTTTAATAAATAAACTATCTGGTCAGAAGAATGTATCTTTTTCAGAAAAATAGGGAAATGAAAATTAACTTTTTCAGCTGTTATTCATTTCTCTCTTACTATTAAAAAGGAAAACATTCATGTTAATGTTAAAAGCTCTTTTGCACAAACCCTCATGAGTTTGCGAGAAAGCTGGTGATAAAATGCATTTCAGTTCAGTTTTAGCTTTTGGTTCCATGTTTGGTGTAGTGTTTTTTTTAAGTATGATCATCGTTTTATTCTTGAAACTAACAAAGTAATTGGCCAGGGCATATTTTTAATGGATTTATCTTTTCTGGTAGATCAATGAATGAATCACTTTAAAAAAAACCCCTTTTTATTTTAATTTGCAAATAAAAAGGGGGTGAGAAAACTTAAACATATAAGAAATTTGAGTTTATTTTCATCATGGTACAACAACGAAACGTTACATAAATGTTCGTTCCTGTCTGTGAACAGCTAAAAAGTCATCAGTGACTAGCAAAATGTCCTCTGAACTATTTTTGATAATGGTTTTTTCTGGTACCTCAACGTTTTCCATCACAATAGCCCGTTCAATATAAGCTCCGCTTCCAATACGAACATGTGGCATAACCACACAATCTTTCAGTAAAGCATTTTCTTCGACTTGAACGCCTTGTGAAATAACAGAATGATGAATATTCCCGTTAATAAAGCTTCCTTCATTTAAAATTGAATGGGTAACATCTGCACTGTGCCCTGTTATTTGTGGTGATAAGCTTTCAGCAGCTGAATAAATAGGGCTAGACCGATCATGCAGGGTTAATCCGCTTTCTTGATCCAATAAATCCATATTGGCTTCCCATAAGCTTTTTATAGTTCCAACGTCTTTCCAATAACCCTGAAACGGATAAGCTGCTAATTTTTGTTTATCCGCGAGCATAGATGGAATAATATCTTTTCCGAAATCATTAGTTGAATCCGGGTTATCTGCGTCCATCTCTAACATTTTCTTTAACACAGACCATCTAAAGATGTAAATGCCCATTGAAGCAAGGTTGCTTTCCGGGTGTTTCGGTTTTTCATCAAAACTTGTGACGTTATAGGTTTCGTCGGTATTCATAATGCCGAAACGGCTTGCTTCCTCCCAAGGAACTTGCATAACGGAAATCGTAGCATCTGCTTGCTTTTCAATATGATAATTGAGCATCAGCTCATAGTTCATTTTGTAAATATGATCTCCTGACAAAATCAGCACATGTTCCGGCTCATGTTGTTGAAGATAATGGAAGTTATGATAAACAGCACTTGCTGTACCTGTATACCATTTTACTTCTGAAGAGCTTGCATACGGCGGAAGAACCGTTACTCCACTGCTTCGATTAAAGTTCCATGCACTTCCATTTCCAATATACGAATTTAACAAAAGCGGCTGATATTGTGTTAACACGCCGACCGTATGAATACCAGAATTTGTACAGTTAGAAAGAGGGAAATCAATGAGACGGTATTTTCCGCCAAACGGCACAGCAGGTTTTGCCAAGTTTTCCGTTAACGCTTTTAGTCTGCTTCCTTTTCCCCCGGCAAGAAGCATGGCGACACATTGTTGTTTTGTCATGTTGTTTGGACCCCTTTTTTGTCTTTTGAAATGGCTTTGATCTGCAAGTGGTAGATGTGGCACCTTCATCAGCAAAAAAGTTGAAACGTATATAGTAGTATCTTTACCCGCTTTAAACAACTACAAACAATCCCCTGTTTTGTCACCTTCTGCTTTTCTATTTCAAGATGTACGCTTACCCATAACTTCCCTAAATTAAGTCGGCCAAGTTAAAAATAAAAAACGCCGTCCGAATTTTCACGAACAGCGTTAACGTTTACATGTTATCACAATAGTAACGGACGATCAGTCAGCGCTTATCCACTACAGGATCGATCCGCTTAGAAGGCATTAACGAATTATCAATTAACGTTTTTACCGCTAAACTTGCTGTATCATAAATTTCCTCTTTTTTTCGATCGGGACCGCTGAACTTTGCATGTTTTAACGCAAGAGGAAAATGGAATTGGAATTCTTTTGTTTCATTGCATTCAATGGGGTTAAAGAAAAAGGTTCCTTCAGTTAAAACAATATCTAAAAACGAACGCTCTAAACGGGAAAGCTGTTTTTTTTCATTTCGCATTATACCAGGTCCTTCTTTCTCTAATACAGTCAAATACCTATTATAGCAAAAGAATTTTTTTGAACAATAAAATATAGAAGAAAGATGAAAAATTCCATTGGAATAATAAAAATCACGGTTGTTTACGTGATGCACATTTTCTAGCGGATCATTTTCACTCGGAATAAGCAAATTAAAACACGGCGTTTTTAAACACCGTGTTTTAATTTGCCTGCCAATAAAGAATAATAAAACGCGGGAAAACTCAATTTTATTTTAATTCCCGTTCTAGTTCTCTTCTAATTTCACTTGTTAAATAACCTTCTTTGATTTTACTTGAAATATCCACAAGTTTTTCGATATCTGAAAAAGAATATTTCCGGACATTCGAATTTAATTTTTGCGGGGATATTAAATGCCGCTGTTCATAATAACGGATTTTTCGGTGCGACAAGCCCGTTAATTCACTTACCACGCCGATACTGATGGCTTTTATTTCTTTATAGGATTCATGTTTAATAAACATAAGCTATCTCTCCTTTTAAATAAGGATGGGTCTTCATTAAAAAAACGGCTGCTTTCCTGGCATAAAAAACTAAACAATTCTTGAAAAATTCATTGAATGAGCAGTCTCCATACATTTGGGGATAATTGCAGTATAAACATTTTCTCTTATAATTAATCGTTTTATTGAAGGTTCTTTGGATAAATCCGGAAAACGCTTTTTTGTTTGGGTGCTTAAAAAGGGCATATTCGCTCTTTTCATACCCCTCCATGCAAAAATCGAAAAAAAAAAGCCAAATGTCCGTAAAATTTGTTGTTCTGGCTGTTCTCTTTCTTAAGGTGCGTTTTAGCAGCAGCTAGATTAGGGAAAGATAAAAAACAATTGATGACCTTAAAGCTAGGATGAGTGCAAATGGAGAATTCATTTAAAAAAATGGTTTATTACTTGATCAAGCTGAGAAGCAGAATTTTTTTGCCTTTTTTTATTCTCTATATTTTAGCAGCCTCGTACATTGCATTGTTAATAGAGCCAGAAACATTTGAAACGTATTTAACGGCTGTTTACTGGGTTCTTACCGCTCTTGCTACTGTAGGCTTTGGGGATTATGCGCCGGTTACGGACTTAGGAAAGATTTACACTATTTTTCTTTACATTACCGGGATTGGTTTGGTTAGTGTGTTTATTGGAAACATTCTTCAATCCGTTTACCTGCTGGAAAAATATAAAGTTGGTGGGAAAATGAAATATACAGGTGAAAATCACATTATTTTAGTTGGCTGGAGTGAAAAAGCAAAAGCCGCTATTAAAGAAATTTTAAAATCAGATCAAAATATGGATATTGTGTTAATTGACAATTTGGAAAAGTCTCCAATGATGGAAGAGCATTTATTTTACATCCGAGGAGATGCAGCCAGTGAAGAAACACTGTTTCAAGCAAATTTACCAAAAGCAAAAGGTGTGATTATTTTTGCGGAAGAAATCATCCAGGCCAATTATGCAGTTCAAGATCCCTTGCTTATTGATGGAAAAACGCTTCTAGTTGCCACAGCGATCACATCTATTGAAGAAAAATTAAAAACGCCTATTCATGTTACAGCAGAAGTTATTAATCAAAATCATATTCGTTTGTTTCAACATGTAAAAGTAGATGAATTTATACCAACACAGGAAATGATTTCTCATGCAGCCGTACGCTCTTTGTTTTCCCATGGCGTCACTTATATGTACTCAGAACTAATGAGCACCCAATATGGAGAAAGTATGTATGAAATCCCAAAACAAAAACAATGGAAAACATACAAAGAAGCTTTTGTTGATCTTCTGGATAAAGGAGCAACGCTGGTGGCAGACCATGGAGATCTTTACATTAACCAAAAATTAAATGAACCTATCCCAGAGAATGCAAAGCTTTTTGTTATTTGTGACAAGGAAACGCTTGAAAAATTAAAGGCAGCGAATGGAACGAAAGCGGATAGTTAAAAAGATTATAACAGGCTGCTTAAACTGGTTTAAAACCAGCTTGCTCATTTTCAGAAAGCACTTAAGCATGTAAAAGAAGCAGCAATGGCTGCTTCTTTTTAAAAACCGTTTTATTTAAAAAATCATTTTCGTTAACCCTCACGCTTCACTGTTTAGTGCGGCCATCGTCTACGCCGCTTCAGGCTTAATTCCACTAAACAACACTGTTAGCGTTTTTTTGCCGGTATTCCCGTTTAAAGAAACGGCCTCATGTAGATGCTTTAATGATTTGTTTAAAAAAATCTTTAAAAAGACGAGTTTCTTTTTCTTGTTTTCTTCTAAATTCATATTGACAAAAACTTGGGTAAACCATTATGATAAGTTTCATAAATTCCAATTACACACTTTTCATTCTGTCAATTGACTGAAATCTAAAAGCTCTTCCGTTTTAAAAACATTAGTCATCAGTTTATTAAAATGTCAAAAAGCTTTTTATATCAACTTACATGTTTAAGACATACTATTTAAAAAGGCGGACGACTATGAGGAATCACTCTTGTAGATACACAATTAACGCTGTGGGGAAAAGTGGCCAAATTTACTTAACTTACTGCCAGGATAAACAGGAGTTAAAAAAGTGGATAGCAGACCATGAAGATAAACTGGTATTAGATGAACTAAAAATCATTGATAAGAAAAAACTGTCTTTTTCACAGCTATTTTCTTTCTTTAAGTGAAACATTCACCGTTTCCGCATCCGGAAATCGCGGATGCCATTTACTTACAATCTAAAATTCCACATTTTTTCATAAAACAAAAAATCGTTAAACCTTTTTTATAGGTTTAACGATTTTTTTATAGTTGTTAGCTTAAAAATCAGCAATAAAACAAACGCAAATCAAGATTTTCTTATTTATACAATAAGCCATTCAAACACAAGATCAATCGGGATTTGAAAACTTATGAAAATAACTTGATAGAATGTTGAAGCTCTTTTAACGCTTGCTCCAAATTTGATTTTACGGTTAAGGATTCTATGTTAACACCCAGTGTCACCATAGTTTGTGCAACTTCCGGTCTGATACCAATAAAGATGGCTTTGACCCCTAACAAGCTTAAAGCACTTTCTATTTTAAAAATTTGATCTGCTACCATCGTGTCGACAATTTCAACGCCAGATAAGTCAAAAAGGAGGTGGGTCAACTGCAATTTTGAAGCTTTTTGCAGCACTTCTTCCATCATTAAGCGCGCTCTTTCTGTATCAATCGCCCCGATTAAAGGTAAAATAGCTATCCCTTTTGTAATGGGTACAACTGGAATGGACAATTCTAAAAAAGCGGTTTTTGCTTTTGCCAGCGTATTTTCATGGAAGCGCACGTAAGTTAACCCAAAAGCATAAGAAGCATGATCAAGAAGAGGGTTAATCAGCTTGTTTACTGTTAAAGCGGTTTCCAAAGCCATTTCATGCTTTTTCATTTCTTCTTCTAAAACTTCCCAAATATACCGCCGATAGTACATCGTGCGTTTAAGGGATTCATCTAAAGAAACACCCAGCAAATAAGCTTTTTCTCCGGTTTCTTTTCCCCATTTGGAAAACAACGCCTCTGCTGTTGCTTGATCTGGCTGTTCAATCAACAGGTTTCCGAACATGCCAATAAACCCGGCTCTCAGTTCCAGCACTTGGTTTAACACTTCGGAAGACATGGGCTGCATATCTTTTTGAATTGGCCTTTTTTCATGTACTTTTTGAGCGATTTCATATTTTTTCTCTAATAATTTTTCTCCAAGAAACTGTAGCTCTTTGTCCATCGTTTTCCTCCAGGGGTTTATCTATTTGTTTGCTTAATGTTTAATTGTTGGTAAATTTGTTTTATTTGCACGATTTGTGTTCCTTGTTTATCATACCAAAAAGCTCGTTTCTTCCATAGTATTTGTATACTTTTTTCGTTTGGCCAGCATCTGTTTTCCTTTTCACTGAACAAAGCCAGATCGTTAAAAAAGGCCACCTTTTTAAAAAGATGGCCTTACTGTGTTTTCAGATAATTGAATGGTCGACTAAATAACGAATGTTTTTACACGAAAGTGGGGAAAGCCGCTTTTGCAACTGCTTCAGCAACTTTCTCGTGTACCTTTTGGTCGAGCGGGTGAGGCACCAGGTCTCCTGGCGGTGTACAAGCTTCAATGGCTTCTGCTGCTGCCAACAACATCGAGTGGGTAATTGACGAAGCATTTGCATCAAACGCGCCACGGAAAATACCAGGAAAGCCAAGTACGTTGTTAACAGATCGCCCGTCTGCTGCATAAGCCGCTCCTGCTTTTAGAGCTGCTTCCGGCTCGATTTCCGGCTTTGGATTGGACAACGCTAAAATAACTTGCCCTGGTTTTACCCACTTTTCTTGGATAAGGCCTGGAACACCTGTTGTGGCAATCACGATATCCGCTTGCTGCATCAGCTTTTCAAGCGAATCTTCTACATGGCCACCATAGCTTTTCAAGCGGTTTTTTGCTTGTTCTGATTTATCCGCGCCTACAACCTTTTTTACGCCATAAGCCATAAGCATTTGGCAAATGGCGAGCCCTGCCGCTCCAAGCCCGATTTGCCCAATTGAAGCTTTTTTCAAGGAAATGCCCGCTTTTTTGCAAGCAGAAAGAATGGCTGCAAGAGTCACTACTGCTGTTCCATGCTGGTCATCATGCATCACCGGAATAGTAAGTTCTTCTTTAAGGCGTTTTTCAATTTCAAAACAATGCGGTGAGCCGATGTCTTCCAACAAAATGCCGCCAAACCCCGGTGAAATGTTTTTTACTGTTTGTACAATTTCATCAGGATCGCTGGTGTTCAATAAAATGGGCAAGCCGCTAATACCGGCTAATTGATCAAAAAGAGCCGCTTTTCCTTCCATAACTGGCATTCCGGCTACCGGGCCAATATTTCCGAGTCCTAGAATGGCTGTGCCGTCTGTTATAACGGCTACCGTGTTTCCAATGCTGGTGTAGAGGCTGGCTTTTTCTGGATTTTCTTTAATGATCTGGCATACATCTGCTACACCCGGCGTATAAACCCGTCTTAAATCAGCCAGCGACTTGATGGTCATTTTGCTTTTCATCTGGATTTTTCCGCCTTCGTGGGCGTAAAGCACATCATCTGATACCGCATGCAAGCAAATGCCATCTTGCAAGCTTTCCACAATTTCTATTAGCTTCTCTAGCTGTTGTTCATTTTCCACTTGAACCGTAATATTGCGAATCGTGTAATTAGGGCCTACTTTAATGGTTTCAACTTCACCAATGTCCCCGCCACCGCGCCCAATCGCAGTTGCCACTTTTCCTAAATTTCCTGGAAGAGACGGTGTTTCAATTTTTAATGTTCGGATAATGTGTTTTTGATTCATGTTGATTCCCTCCGAGTATCTAAACGCAAAAAAAGAGTGAAAAACGTTTTTCACTCTTTCTCTTTTAATTAAAATTTTTATAACAGAGAACAAAGCAAACGCTTTTTTGTTTTTAATTTTCCATTTTGTTTAGCTGAATTTTCACCTGGCTTCTCTATCAGCGTGCGGCAGCTGACTGTTTGCTGGCTGATAAAGAAGTTTCTGGTTTTTGAACATACCAAATATATTTGCCTGTGTATCCGTAAATAATGGAAAGCGCAATGGACACGAAGCTTAGCCACATAAACGGTACATAAGAAAGGGTAGAGATTCCAAGAATGCCAGCCATGAAAATTCCGTTGTCGGACCATGGAACCATTCCGGAAGTCATGGTCCCCCCTACTTCCGAATTTCGGGCAAGTACTCTTCGGTCAATGTGCAAGTTGTCATAGCTTTCTTCCATGATTTTTGGCGTTAAAATAAGTGAGACATACATGGCACAGCCAAACACATTGGCCAAAAAAGCGACTGCAATGGTAGACAGCGTAACATTTCCGGCAGACGTTAGATAGCGTTCAAAAGAAGCGACGATTACTTTTAAGATGCCTAAATGCTCAAGCAAGCCGCCAAATCCCAATCCTAAAATGATGACAGCGACTGAGCTAAGCATTCCCTCTATCCCGCCTCTATTTAAAAGAGTATCTGTAAACTCAATCCCTGTGTTAATCGTAAAGCCGTTATACGCTGTTCCAATAGCATCAAAAAAGTTCATCCCCTGGAAAGCAAAGGCCCATATGGCACCCAGTAAAGAACCCATGGCAATAGTAGGCAAAGACGGCTTTTTAAACGCAAGCATCAAAATAACAAAAACAGCGGGCACTAGCATCCATACACGGATATCAAATTCTTCAAGAAGCGCCGCTTTTAAAAATTCGACTTTCTCTAGATCGGTGTTTTTTCCGCCATAAAGAAAGCCGGCTCCTGTAAAAAGAACAGCTGTAATCAAATAAGCAGGTATATCCAGGTAAAGCATAGCGCGTACATGGGCAATTACATCTACCTTCGACATAGAAGCTGCTAAAATAGTGCTATCTGATAATGGAGATAACTTGTCTCCAAAATAAGCTCCGGAAAGCACAGCGCCGGCTACAAGCGGCAGCGGCATGCCAAGTCCTTCGCCAATCGCCATCATGGCAATGCCTGCTGTTCCCACGGTTCCCCATGACGTACCGGTTGCCAAAGATGTGATGGAACAAATAAGAAGAGTGGCCAGTAAAAAAATGCTTGGATGAATTAATTCAAGTCCATAATAAATTAGAGAAGGAACTACTCCCCCGGCTATCCATGTACCGATCAAAGCGCCGACGGCAATTAAAATCAAGATGGCTTCAAGCCCGTTGGATATTCCTTTTGTGATGGCACCTTGCATTTCTTGGTATTGGTGTCCTAGTCGGACGCCAAGCAGCATCACTAAAAACCAGGAAATAAACAACGCTAATTGGATCGGCAAGTCAAACACAGCAGTGAATGAAAAAACAATGGCTAAAAACAACCCGAGTGTCAAGATAATTTCCCACATAAACGGCAGTCTTGCTTTTTTCATAGGAATCCTCCTCTGTTTTAACAGAAACTTCATTTTTAAATGGATTTTAGTGCTTGATGCTTGTCCTCTTTTAAGAGGTATGGGTCACTAAACCACTGCCCGCAATGCCCGGCTTGGTCATTTCATACGGATTTAAAATTTGATCCAATTCTTTTTCCTAGATTGAAAGGAG
>JAPSKG010000026.1 GCA_031177795.1 Domibacillus sp. | reverse complement strand
TGAATATGCAAACCCGCTTATCCATTCCTTTTTTTAAACCCGGGTCGTTTGGAGCCACTCCAGTGTATCCGCCTCCCTCAATATTATTTGAAGACGATCATATGCTTGTAGCAGATAAACCTGCCGGAATGAAAACCCATCCAAATGAGCCAAACGAGGAAAACACTTTGCTTAACGGTGTATGCTACCATGTTTCTTTGTCTGGAGATATACTTCCTGTTCGTCATGTTCACCGCTTGGATGAAGGAACAAGCGGTGCCGTTTTGTTTGCTAAACATGAAGCGGCTTACGCTGTTTTTTCTCGATTACTTGAGCAAAAAAAAATTTTCAGAACATATTATGCAGTAGTGGATGGTGAAGTAAAGAAAAAAAGCGGGACAATTAATAAACCAATTGGAAAAGACCGTCACCATCCTTCAAGGCGCCGTATTTCACCTAATGGGCAAACAGCTGTTACGCATTTTAAGCGGGTTGCCGTGCAGGATGGGCTGTCTTTGCTAGAGTGCCATCTAGAAACCGGGCGCACACACCAAATTCGTGTTCACCTGTCTTCACTCGGGCATCCTATTAGCGGAGATGGCCTTTATGGGGGAAGCCCCGCTTTTCATCACCCTTTGCTTCACGCTGTTGCGTTAACCGTTCCTAATCCGTTTTTGAATGAGACCTTTACCGTCTCTGCTCCCGTGCCTGCTCATTTCAAAAAACTTTTTTCTTGTTTGAAGCAATAACAAAAACGGTTCGTTACTTTAAACATAGGAGGCCGTTCAAGTGTTTAAACAAAAAAAAGACAAATCTTTGATTTTGTTAAGGGCAATTGCTTTTAATTTGCAGAAAGGAGCGGACTGTTTTGCTGAAAGCAAGCGGCAAAACGCAGGAGATTTAACTAGTTTATCTGCTGACTTAAAAAAATTAAAAGCAAAAGGAACTGAATACATTAATAAACTTGTACAAGAATTAAATGATACATTTATCACGCCTATTGATCGGGAAGACATTTTGTCACTTGCTGTAAGCATGGATATTGTACTGGAGAAATTGGAAACAGCAGCTGCTTTTTGTAACGCGTATGTTTTTATACAAACAAATGCTTATCTGCAGAAATACACAGCTGCACTTTGTTCTTGCACAGACGAAATTGCCAAATCGGTTGAGCTGCTTTCTTTCAAAAAACTGCCAGCACTGCACGCACATACAAGCAAGATTAAATCTTTTAAAGTTGATTGTAACAATTTATACCTGCAGGCTAATAAAGAGCTTTTTTCTGTTGAAAAAGACCCGGTTCGTTTAATGAAAGTAAAAGAAATTTATAAGACGTTAAAAGATACGGCAGATTCGTGCCAAAATGTAGCAAATATACTTGAAGCCATTATGATAAAAAACACATAAGGGGCCTGACATGCTGGATATATCCTTTATTGTCACTGTTTTTATTATTTTTTTTGCGCTTGCCTTTGATTTTATTAATGGCTTCCACGATACAGCAAATGCTGTTGCTACAGCTGTATCGACAAAATCTTTAACACCGCGCCGGGCAATTTTGCTTGCTTCATGCATGAATTTTCTCGGTGCTATGACATTCACTGGCGTTGCGAAAACCATTACCCAAGATATTGTTGATCCATTCCAATTAAAAAATGGCGCAATTGTTATTTTAGCCGCTTTAATTGCAGCAATTTTTTGGAATTTGCTTACCTGGTATTACGGGCTACCCAGCAGCTCTTCCCATACCCTCATCGGTTCAATTGCTGGTGCGGCAGTGGCAGCAGCGGGTTTTCAATCATTACATTACAGCGGATTTTTAAAAATTGTACAAGCCTTGCTTGTTTCTCCTCTTTTTGCTTTTTCAATTGGTTTTGTGATTTATAGCTTGTTGAAAGTTTTTTTCAAAAAAAGCAATTCTTCTAAAACAAACCAAAACTTTCGGGCTATTCAAGTGTTTACTACAGCATTTCAATCTTACACACATGGCACAAACGATGCACAGAAATCAATGGGAATCATCACCATGGCTTTGATTGCCGGAGGTTATCAACAAACAACCGATATTCCTTTTTGGGTACAGCTATCTTGTGCAGTAGCAATGGGGCTCGGTACCTCGGTCGGAGGATGGA
Organism: Domibacillus sp.; assembly: GCA_031177795.1. GTDB lineage: Bacteria > Bacillota > Bacilli > Bacillales > Domibacillaceae > Domibacillus. The sequence goes on along the minus strand of JAPSKG010000026.1, from coordinate 12,636 downwards.
GAATTATTCAAACTGTAGGCAGCAAAATTATCAAAATCCGGCCAGCCAATGGAGTGGCCGCAGACCTTTCATCTTCTATCATTATTTTTACTGCAACACTCCTGCATCTTCCTGTGAGTACCACACACGTAGTTTCTTCATCTATTATGGGTGTAGGGTCAGCCCACCGGATAAAAAGTGTGAATTGGTCCACAGCACAGCAAATGCTGGTTACCTGGCTAGTTACTCTTCCTGTTTCAGCCGCTATCGCTTCAATTTGCTATTTTTTCATCGATCAACTTCTATAAGCTGAACCCTTTTAAGGTTCAGCTTTTTATGTTTTTCCATACAGTTCAATTTCTTGACGAACGATGCAGTTTTCATTAAAGTGGATAGCGGACGTAGCAGTTACAAAAAGTAAATAACAAACGATTTTAATAAACCAGTAAACAAGTTGCTTGAAGATAGAGATACATTAGGAGGGCTTTATTACATGTCTGATTTTTTTGATGTAGCACTTAGCCGCCGCTCGGTCAAAGTCTATGACCCGCAGGCTGAAATTTCAACCGGAGAACTAACCGAACTTTTGGGAATTGCCGGCCGCGCTCCGTCTGCCTGGAATTTACAACAGTGGCACTTCCTTGTTTTTCATGGGAAAGAAGTACAGAAAAAGTTGCTCCCAATTGCTTATAATCAACAGCAGATTGTGGATGCTTCAGCGGTTATCTGTATTCTCGGAGATTTAGAAGGACACTTAAACATTGACCCGGTTTTTGATCCACAGGTTGAAAAAAATGAAATTACACCAGAGCTAAAAGAGATCCTGGCAGGCCAAATTAAGGGTGCTTATAAGCGGCCTGAATATCCGCGTGAAGGAGCTATTTTAAACTCTTCACTTGCAGCGATGCAGTTTATGCTTGCTGCCCGTGCTAAAGGATATGACACATGTCCTATCGGTGGTTTTAATGCGTCTAGCTTAGTTGAAACGTTTGGTGTATCCGAACGTTATTTGCCAACCATGCTGATCACAATTGGCCGTCGGTTAGAAGAAGGGCGTCCAACAGACCGGATTCCGGTTGAAAATCTTATTACATTTGCTGAATAAAAAAAGCCGTCTTTTGTTGAGACGGCTTTTTTTGCTTTTATGCCCAATAAAAAACCGTTCCGGAAATTCCGAAGCGGTTTTTCTTTTTTATAAATCGGCTAATGCTTTCGCCACATTGACGGTTCGTTTAGCCTGGTGTTTTACCGCATTTTCTACATTTTCTTTCATTCCGTTTTTATCTACGCTTACACTTGTTCCGTATGGGTTTCCACCGGCTTCAAACAATGCCGGATCCGTGTATCCTGGTGCAGCAATAATTGCTCCCCAGTGATACATCATTGTGTAGATAGATAAAATTGTTTGTTCTTGTCCCCCATGCGGGTTTTGGGCGGAAGTCATTGCACTTACTACTTTGTCGGCCAGTTTTCCTCTTGCCCATAAACCGCCTGTTGTATCAAGAAATTGTTTGAATTGGCCTGGCACAGTTCCGTAACGGGTCGGCATGCTAAATATAATAGCATTTGCCCACTCTAAATCATCCAATGTGGCTTCCGGAATTTCTTTTGTTTCTTCTGTATGAGCTTTCCAGGCAGGGTTTTCTTCAATAGCTGATTGAGAAGCCGTTTCTGGTATTTTCAACAGTTTTACAGTTGCTCCCGCTGCCTCTCCTGCTTCCTTTGCCCAGTTTGCTAGTTTAAAATTGGTTCCAGTCATACTGTAATAAATTACGGCTAAATTTGTCATTTCTTTTCTTCCCCTTTCCGTTGGGTAACTATTTTTTAAACAGTTTGCCCACTCACGAAAGGAATAAAACCTATTTATTCTCTCTTTGGAAAAAGTAGGTAAGTGCCGGGTAAACTTCTTCTCTTTTTCGAATTACATACGATTTAAACAAAGGACTTTGCACTTTTCGAAAAGCTGACATCAACGGTGTTGTTCTGTTATATTGATTTACTTCTCCATACCCAAACATCCGGCAGTGTGGAAGCACTTTTTCCAGAAGAGCAACACACTGCTGGTTATCGGAAGCTAAATTGTCTCCATCTGAAAAATGAAACGGATAAATATTGTAACGTTCTGGAGAATATTTTTTCTCCATTAATTCAAGCACCAGCTTGTAAGCCGAAGAACAAATGGTCCCCCCGCTTTCTCCTTTTGTGAAAAAGTCGTTTTCTTCCATGATTACTGCTTCTGTATGATGGGCGATAAACACAATATCTACCGTCATATATTTTTTCCTTAAAAACCGGGCCATCCAGAAAAAGAAGCTGCGGGCAATATATTTTTCAAAAGGCCCCATGCTGCCGCTTGTGTCCATCATGGCAAAAATAACAGCTTTTGACTGCGGCGTTTTTTGCTCCACAAATGACCGGAACCGTCTGTCTTCCGGGCGTACAGGGAAAAAAGATGTTTCTCCGTTTAGTGAGTTTCGTTTAAATGCAGCCAGTAACGTTTTCTTTTTATCAATCCTGGCAGTTACACCGGTTTTTCGAATATCATTAATAATCCAATCTGTTACAGTTGAATCTGATTTTTCTTTTTCCACCAAATTCGGGAGCTCCATTTCAGAAAAAAGAGCGTCTTCAATTTCTGCCATGCTGACTTCTGCTTCATAGTAATCTTCGCCGCGCTGATTTCCAGCTTTTTTCCCTTGTCCCGGCCCTGGCGTTCCATTGTTTTTTTCATCACCTGCCCGGGCAATTGCATCTCCTACTTTTCCTTTTCCCTGTCCGCCATGTTTGTTTTTTTCATCTGTGTAACGAATTTTATATTCCTGCAAAGAACGAATCGGCAATTTTACAACTCGATTTCCATCTGACATAATGATTTGCTCTTCTGTCACCATATCAGCTAAATTTTTCTGAATAGCTTCTTTTACTTTTTGACGGTGCCGCTCTTGATCATCAAATCCTTTTCTGTGTAAAGACCAGTCTTCTTCTGAAAGGTGGTAAAACTTCTCCATTTTTTCTCCTCCCCCTGGTTTCAGTTTTTTTACAAAAGGGTATAATCTTAAAAACGTAGCAAGAGGTGACTAAAATGAATTCTGAAAAGCGAAAAGCAGAGACTATGAATTCTATGGTCACAAGTTTTGAGGATATGAAAACACTCGGGCGCCAAATGGAACGGCAGCGGACAAACGAAGAGTTAAAACAAGACAATCGCCAGCCGGATCCTGTACAAGCTGATGGTCTAGAAGATGGAAAGCAATAACCCGGTTACCTATAACCGGGTTATTGCCATTTATCGTTTTTAGCGGTTTAAAAGTCCGCCAACATAACGAAGCAGTTCATTCGCTGAAACTGAATTGTATCCACACTCATCAATTAGACGAGCGGTTACTTCGTTCATCTTTTTTAGCTGCTGTTCATCTGGTGTTACTGAAGATGTAGTAATTTTCACTATATCTTTCAAATCAGAAAAAAGCTTTTTCTGAATTGCTTCACGGAGACGGTCGTGTTCGCGGTAATCAAATTTTTTCCCTTTTCGCGCATAAGCAGAAATACGAATCAGCATTTCTTCACGGAATGCTTTTTTTGCGTTTTCCGATACACCAATTTGTTCTTCAATAGACCGCATAAGACGCTCGTCCGGATTAATTTCTTCACCAGTCAGCGGGTCGCGCAGTTTTGACTTATTGCAATATGCTTCAACGTTATCTAAATAATTATCCATCAATGCCCGGGCAGATTCCTCATAAGAATAAACAAATGCTTTTTGTACTTCTTTCTTTGCAATTTCATCGTATTGTTTCCGTGCTTCTGAAATAAACTGCAAATACTTTGTCCGCATTTCTTTTGAAATAGAGGCATGGGAGTCCAACCCATCTTTTAAGGAACGCAATACATCAAGCGCGTTAATTGAGTTAGTGCCTTTTTTAATAATCGCTGCTGAAATCCGGTTCATGACATACCGTGGATCAATGCCATCCATTCCTTCATTCGGATGTTCTTTTTTCAGCTCTTCGGCATCCAGCCCGGTCAATCCTTCTACTGTTGCTCCATCATACAGTTTCATCTTCATAACAAGGTCTATGTTTGCCCGGCTCGATTCTTTTAACCGAGTTAAAATAGTGAACATTGCTGCTGTCCGGAATGTGTGAGGAGCAAAATGAACATTTGCTGCTTCACTTTCATGAATCATTTTTTCGTAGATTTTTTCTTCTTCTGTGACTTTTAAGTTGTATGGAACCGGCATAACAATCATTCGTGAATGAAGCGCCTCATTTTTTTTGTCTGCAATAAATGAACGGTACTCTGTTTCATTGGTATGGGCAATAATCATTTCATCCGCAGAAATAAGCGCAAACCGTCCCGCTTTAAAATTTCCTTCTTGTGTAAGCGATAAAAGATGCCATAAAAACTTCTCATCACATTTAAGCATTTCCTGGAATTCCATCAAACCGCGGTTAGCGATATTAAGTTCCCCATCAAATCGGTAAGCACGCGGATCAGATTCCGAGCCGTATTCTGCAATCGTTGAAAAATCAATGCTTCCTGTTAAATCAGCAATATCCTGTGATTTTGGATCAGAAGGACTAAATGTGCCAATCCCTCTTCGACGGTCTTCCGAGAAGAAAATGCGTTCTACAGGCATTTCTTCGATTCGTCCGCCATACTCGTTTTCAAGACGATACGCGTTTAAAGGTGACAGCGAGCCTTCAATACGGATGCCATACTCGGCATAAAACTCGTCACGCAATTCACGTGGAATCAAATGCAGCGGATCTTCCGCCATTTGGCAGTTTTTAATTGCATAAACAGCTCCTGCATCTGTTCGTGTATATTGTTCTAACCCGCGTTTTAACATAGAAACGATCGTCGACTTTCCGCCACCAACTGGTCCCATTAAAAGTAAAATCCGCTTTCTTACATCTAACTTTTTAGCTGCTGGATGGAAATATTCTTCTACAAGCTTTTTAATTGGTTCATCAAGGCCAAACAATTCCCGATTGAAAAATGAATAAGTGCCGTCTTTTATCCCAGCTGACTGAATCATATCGTATATACGTGCATGTGCTGGTTTTGCAATATGCGGCTTTTCTCTTAAAAGCTCCAAATACTCCCTAAACGTTCCTTCCCAGCGTAGCTTTTCTTCTTCGGCACGGCATGATTGAATTTTATCGAGTATCGTCATAATTGGCTCCCTCCGCTCCGCTCTCAATGGGCGTATTTACCGGATTTTATGCTCGTACAAACTCATTTATGAAAAAAAGAAGCGTTCACATTTTATTCTCTTTCCGTTATAATGAGTGCAGATGGATACGTTTACCTTGATGGAAGGAGCTTGTTTTTATGAGACTGTTAGGTGTTCTTGCTGTCTGCATCGCGTTTTTAACAGCAATTTTTACAGCTGGCTACAATGATAAACCGGGCACAAAATAAAATTTAAAGAAAAAAGCGGCACCGATTTTATTTCGGTGCCGCTTTTTTAATGAAGTCCTGGAAATCCTTGCTGGCGAAGAGCTTCGTAAACCAGAATGGCTGCTGTATTGGATAAGTTCAAAGAACGGACATGATCGTTCATTGGAACTCGCAAACAACGCTCCATATTTGCTTCAATCAGTGGTTTTGGCAAACCAGTTGTTTCTTTTCCAAACATAAAATAATAATCCTGTTCGCGATCACTGTAATCAAACGCTGCATGATCCTGCTTGCCAAACTTTGTTAAATAGTACATGTTCCCGTTTTGATTTTTCTCAAAAAATTCATCAAGTGAATCATAATAATTAATATTGACGAATTCCCAGTAATCTAGCCCTGCACGCTTCAGCATTTTATCATCTGTTGAAAACCCGAGTGGACGGATTAAATGAAGCGTTACTCCCGTAGCTGCGCATGTCCGCGCGATATTTCCCGTGTTTGCCGGAATTTCCGGCTGATATAGTACTATATGAACAGCCACAAACCTTCACTCCTTTTCAAAACATCATTATAGCACGGAATCAAATAGCTGCAGTGCTTTTTCAATTTCAATTATTACACTTTTCTCTTTTTCACCTGAAAGCGCCAGGTTCAATTGCTGTTCTGCTTCCATACCGCCAATTTGCCCGATTGCATAAGCTGCTGTTCCCCTTATGACAGGCCGCGGATCTTGATGAAGCAAATTAATTAGTGCTGGCAAGGATGATTCTTCTTTAAAATGAGCAAGCGCAATAACAGCATTTCGTTGAATAGGTTTTTTGCCCCGCCAGGACCCTGACATTTTGCCAAATCTTTCTTTAAATTCTTTATTGCTTAAAGATAAAAGTGGTTCAAGAAGCGGCTTGACATTTTCAGGCTCTGGAGTCATTTCTTCATGCAGCATCGCATGCTTTCCTTTGTTTGCAGGGCAGACAGTCTGGCATGTGTCGCAGCCATACAATCGGTTGCCAAGATGCTTTCGAAATTCTTCTGGAAGAAAATCTTTTGTTTGCGTTAAATAAGCGATACAGCGCTGTGAATTTAACTGTCCTCCCTGTACAAGAGCACCGGTCGGGCATGCATCAATACACTTTGTGCAAGTTCCGCATTGACTTTCCAAAGGTGTATCCGGTTCAAACGGAATATTGGTCAACATTTCTCCCAAGTACACATAAGAGCCAAATTCAGGTGTTATAATCGCACAGTTTTTCGCACTCCAGCCAATTCCTGCACGCTCTGCCACTGCCCGGTCTGACAACTCTCCTGTATCAACCATTGACTTACATTGTAAATCTGGAAGTTTTTCCTGCAAAAATTGTTCTAAAAGCGCAAGTTTCCTGCGTAAAACAATATGGTAGTCTTCACCCCATGATGCACGGCAAAATAATCCGCGCCGTTCTCCTTTTTTTCCTTTTGGTGCGCCTTCTAGTTTTGAAGGATAAGCAAGGGCAATTGCAATAATGGATCGTGGCTCGTCAAGCAGCAGCGCCGGATTTGTCCGTTTTTCAATATTTTTTTCTTCAAAACCTGATGCAAACCCGAGTTTTTGCTGATTAATTAATTTTTGTTTTAATTCCAGAAATGGATCGGCAGCAGCAAACCCAATTTTGTCTATGCCGATTTCTTTGCTGTAATCAATTAGTTCCTGCTTTAATTGCCTAAACATTTCATTCACCTCGTTCTATTACACATAAAACAGGCAAACGGATTTTCCGTTTGCCTGTTTCTTTTGCTAAATTATTTCATACAAATAGAAGAAAGTCGAGTAGGTTTATTTATAAATTTTACTTCCAGAACCGACAAATTCTTCTGATTTTTGCTTCATGCCATTTTCAAAAAATTCATTTTCTTCAGCTGCTTGTTTTCGAAGATCATGTGAAATTCGCATAGAACAAAATTTCGGCCCGCACATAGAGCAAAAATGAGCAGTTTTAGCGCCTTCTGCCGGCAATGTTTCATCATGGTATTCACGCGCTCTGTCCGGATCCAATGACAAGTTAAACTGATCATGCCATCTAAACTCAAATCGCGCTTTTGACAAAGCATCATCACGTTTTTGTGCTCCAGGATGCCCTTTTGCCAGGTCTGCAGCATGCGCGGCAATTTTATAGGCTATAACGCCTTCACGCACATCATTTTTATCCGGGAGTCCAAGATGCTCTTTTGGTGTAACATAGCAAAGCATAGCTGTGCCGTGCATAGCAATCACAGCGGCACCAATAGCAGAAGTAATATGATCATAGCCAGGTGCAATATCTGTTGTAAGAGGACCAAGTGTGTAGAATGGCGCCCCATGGCAAATTTCTATTTCTTTATCAATGTTTTCTTTCACTTTATGAAGTGGCACATGTCCTGGCCCTTCAATCATTACCTGCACATCATGCTTCCAGGCAATCTGTGTTAATTCGCCAAGTGTTTCTAGCTCTGCAAATTGAGCTTCATCATTGGCATCAGCAATTGAACCTGGACGAAGGCCATCACCGAGCGAAACAGAAATATCATATGCTTTTAAAATCTCACAAATTTCTTCAAAATGTGTGTAAAGGAAGTTTTCTTCATGATGAGCAAGGCACCACTGAGCAAGAATTGAGCCTCCGCGTGAAACAATGCCCGTTGTCCGTTTGATTGTCATTGGAATATAGCGGAGCAGTACGCCAGCGTGAATAGTAAAATAATCAACGCCTTGTTCCGCTTGTTCAATCAGTGTGTCACGGTAAACTTCCCAAGTTAAGTTTTCTGCAATACCGTTTACTTTTTCAAGCGCTTGATAAATCGGTACAGTTCCAACTGGCACTGGAGAATTCCGGATGATGAATTCACGCGTCGCATGAATGTTTTTGCCAGTTGATAAATCCATGATCGTATCTGCACCCCAGTGCGTTGCCCACGTCATTTTTTCCACTTCTTCTTCAATGGAAGAACTAACAGCTGAGTTGCCGATATTTGCGTTAATTTTCACATGAAAACGGCTGCCAATAATCATCGGTTCGTTTTCTGGATGGTTAATATTAGCTGGAATAATCGCCCGGCCGGAAGCAACTTCTTCACGGACAACTTCTGGATCCATATTTTCACGGATTGCAACATATTCCATTTCCGGAGTAATAATTCCTTTTTTTGCATAATGCATTTGCGTTACATTTTTTCCTGCCAGTGCACGTCTTGTAACATGATTAAAATCAGATTTAAACATAGAATCTGCATTTTTCACTCCGTTGTCTTCCGGCTTTACTTCACGGCCAACGTAAGTTTCAGTGTCATTTCGTTCTTTTATCCACTGCTCTCTTGTTCTGGGCAATCCTTTATGTACATCGGCAATAAATCCAGGCTCGCTATAAGGGCCGCTTGTATCGTAAACTGAAATCGGCTCGTTTTTAAATGTTCCTGCATCCGTTTTTGTTTCACTTAACTCGATTTTACGGAACGGTACCCGAACATCCGAACGGCTTCCTTCTACATAAATTTTTTCACTTGCAGGGAATTGGGCTTGCAGTTCAATTTTTTCACTTTCCAGTCGATTCATTTTCTATTCCTCCTTGAGTAAATAAGTTAAACCAGATCTGGAAGCACCCACAAAAAAATAAAAACGGGTTCTTTTAATAAATAAAAGAACCCGTGAAATAGTGTGGTAAACGACAAGTAAGCCGTCTTTCCCTACTTCCCTACGCTGGTGTTAACCAGATCAGGTTCAAAGGGTTAAAGAGCCTTTTAACGCGCTCTTTTCTCAGTCCGGCTAACGGACACCCCCAGCAGATCATATGAAACTGTTTAAACCATAACATAGACAAAATATTTTGTGAAGTTATTTTTTTGAAAAAATACATTTTTTTTCATTCCCCGTGTATGATAAGGTTTTTTAATAAAAAAAAGAACTGTTTATTTTCAAATGCTTGCATTACGAATCACGTTTGTCATTTGCTGATTCGGATAGTTTGCTTGCTTATATTGATTTATCACTTTTTCATAATCAAATTGAATACGCTCAATCGAAGTGCTTACACAGCCGTTTTGCACTTCTACAATAGCATAAGATGACTTCTTCACCCCATCAAAGGGAAGCCCCACACTGCCAATATTTATAATTATCTTGCCGTTAATATAACGAATATAGGGTTTATGTATATGAGCGTACACATAAATGTCGGCTTTGGTTGATAACATCAATTTTGTTTTCAACGTTTCATCTGATTCATTTGGAAGAACAACTTCAAACAAGCTTTCTGGCGTTGCATGAAAAGCACTTATAGCCAAGCCTTCCACATGCAAATAAAGGTCTGTTGGCAAACCAGCTAAATAATCAAGGTCTTTTTTTTGTAAACAGGAAACGGTCCACTCGCGTTCTGTATTCATTATTTCAAGCACTTTTTCTGGCACTTCACCTTTTTGGACACCTCTTACCACCCATTCGTCTGCATTTCCTTTTATTACTTCTGCATTCAACGATTGCACAAGCTCCAAAGATTTTTTCGGCTCTGGCCCTCGATAGCAAAGGTCTCCTAAAACACAAATTTTATCTACCTGTTTTGTTTCAATATCTTTTAAAACAGCTTCAAGCGCCACTGCATTGCCGTGAATATCAGAAATAAAAGCAATTTTCATTTACTGATTTCTCCTTTTAATTTTTTTCTTTTATCGTATCATGACCTTCCATGGTTCACAAAAAATTGTGCAGTAAAAAATCACTATGCACTATTTGATCCTAGAATTTTTCATGCAGCTATGAATCGTTGCTTTGCTTTTACTAGCTAAAAACACTTTAAACTATCTTTTTTACAAGAAACAATTATATACTAACCCTAAAGCAATTCTTATAAGGGAGTAAGTATGGCATATGACAGATGAACTGCGTTATATAGGCGAAAAAATTGTTCAAAACGCTTTTAAGCTTGCTCAGTCAGTAAATGATATTCAAGATATAGAATACAAACAAAAACTTGAAAAATCCGGTTTTCCTGCAGCAGAATTTATGGAATATAGAGCCGAATTAATTGGGTACTTTGGAGAAGCCTTATACGAAGATTATCAAAAAACAGTTGAAAAAGTAACGGAATGGGGAACAAAAGTTTCCAACAGGGCAATTTATTACAATCTTTCTTTAAGCGACTCTTTAGTAGCCATCTTTAATTATCGAATTGTTATATGGGATTTGTTTACCGAAGAACTTGATCAAAGAAAATTCGCTGCAAAAACCGTGTTAAATGTATCAAAACGAATTGACCCTTTATTTGATAAAGTGAGCCGTATTTTTGGGGAAACATTTGAAGCGAACAGCAACAAGTTAGTAGCCATGGCATACACCGCTCTTGAAGAACTTTCTGTGCCAGTTGTTCCTATAACAGCTAAAATAGCTGTTATTCCGCTTATAGGGGCGATAGACAGCCGCAGATCTCAACTTATTCTGGAAACAGCTTTAATGAAAGGAACACAGCTTAAAGTTTCTTATTTGATATTGGATGTTTCTGGTGTTCCCGTAATCGATACAATGGTTGCTGACCAAATTTTCCGAATTGAGAAAGCATTGAAATTAACTGGTATTCAATCCATTTTAACAGGAATACGCCCGGAGATTGCCCAAACTGTCGCAAGTCTAGGAATGGATTTTAGTACTATTAAAACCTATGCTACGATGAAACAGGCTCTGCATGCTCTTGGCTTTAAACAATCCATCTTTCCCACATAATATCAATCATGTAAAAAACCCATTGATTCAGCAATGGGTTTTTTAGCTTTTGGAAATCTTTAAAAGCAATCAATTTTATTCAGCATTATTTTTTTCTAATTTATCTTTTAGTGCTTCTACACCTACACGGTTTTCTTGTCCTTCTTTTTCCAATTTTTCCATTTCAGCATGAGTTTGAGGAATTCCGTTTGCCTGCCATTCATCTCTATACTGAGTGTCTAATTGTGTTAATCCCTTGTAAGCAGGATCTCTTTCCGCATCCTTAGCTTCTTTTTCATCTTTCTCCTGCTGAACATCCGAATCAGGAATAAATTTTGAGTCAGGAGCGTTTAAATCTGGAACAGTTTTGCCTACATCCTCAAGCTTTCCTGTTTTTTTCTGATAAGCATTAAAAGCTAAAACAAGACCTGTGGTAATCAAAGCCGTTGATCCGACCACTACCCCCATTGTCATATCCTTTTTTTGAATCGATTCGTTCATTTTATCCAGCATTTCTTTTTCTTTTTCCATCATTCTTTGCTGCGTTTCAATGCCACTTTTTACGCCCTCGATCGTTTTATTAATGCCGCCTTTTATCATTTCTTTTTCTGCTTCAATTCCAGTTTTAATAACTCCTGTTGTTTTATCAGTTCCTGCTTTTACCCCTTGCTTTATTCCCTTTTTCACTTCATGCATCGCGCTGAATTCTTCATTTTGCCGTTCCATTTTCTTTTTCTTCCGCTGATAGCCTTTTGATACTTTAACTGCTCCTGCAGATGCTAAAGCTGAAGAACCTACGATAATCCCCAATGTTGATGTTTTCATAAAATCCCCTCCAGTAATAATCGTGAAATTTTTAATAATCTCATAATTACGTTATTACCTAAATAAGAAACAGTTAAACAACATCTTTTGGCTCTGTTTAATTCATTTCTAACAATATACGTATTTTCCTCTATAAAAATATTTTTATTTTTAAGAATAAATTTTAAAAACTTTATTTTTTAAAAGAATTACATGATTTAGTTAATAAAAAAAGCTTCTTGCATATTTTTATAAATAAAAAAAACCTTCAACTTGAAGTTGAAGGTTTTTTCATTCACTAAATTTTTAATACCGGTGGCCGGGGTCGAACCGGCACTCCCGTGAAGGAACTGGATTTTGAGTCCAGCGCGTCTGCCAATTCCGCCACACCGGCAAATAAAAGATGGAGGCGGCAACCGGATTCGAACCGGTGGTAAAGGTTTTGCAGACCTTGGCCTTACCACTTGGCTATGCCGCCTAATTGTTGGAGCGGAAGACGGGATTCGAACCCGCGACCCCCACCTTGGCAAGGTGGTGTTCTACCACTGAACTACTTCCGCAAAATGGCTGGGCTAGAAGGATTCGAACCTTCGCATGACGGAGTCAAAGTCCGTTGCCTTACCGCTTGGCTATAGCCCAATAACTATGGGGCGATCGAGGGGAATCGAACCCCCGAATGTCGGAGCCACAATCCGATGCGTTAACCACTTCGCCACGACCGCCATTTTTTTAATTTAATTGATTGGCAG
>JAPSKG010000025.1 GCA_031177795.1 Domibacillus sp. | reverse complement strand
CTTCAAAAGTTATTATGCAAAAACCGTGCCAGAATGTTTTCTTTACCCAAAAAAAACAGTTAAAAAGCTTCCCCCTTATTTGGGAAGCTTTTTTTGAAGCCTGTATTCGCCGAAATGAAACAGCATCATGCAGAAAAACAGCCAGGCAGCACCGGCTGAAAACCCGGCAATCACATCAGTGGGATAGTGGACTCCGAGGTAAATTCTCGTTAAGCCAATCAAGAAAATCATGCACGCTGCCAAAAGCGCAGCAATTGTTTTTTTCCATTTTCCTTTTACTAACTGGAACAACATAAATGAAAGCGCACCATAAAAGATAAAAGATCCCATCGAATGGCCGCTTGGGAAACTGTATCCGCCCTGTTCAATTAAAGGCAGAATACTCGGCCGCTCCCGTTGAAACAACTCTTTTAAAAACTTATTAAATAGCCCACCCAGTGTATTCACTAAACCAAAGAAAATCGCCCAGCCGACACGTTTTTGTAGAAAAAGAAACGCTGTTATGGAAATTGTCGCAGTTGATAAAAAAGGAACAGATGCAAGGCCGGTAATAAAAATCATTTTGGGCGTGCGCCCTTCATTCACCCAGGACTGCACTTCCTTAATAATCAATTCGTCAAATGCAGAAACTTCATTTTTCTTAAGAGCATCCACTACTTCAAAAAAGGACCAGGTAAAAAAAACTAAAAAAAGAAAAAGCAATCCGTAATAAACAAAGGGGCGCCAGTTTTTTTTCTGCAATTGCCATCTTCCTTTCTTTATTTTAAAACTATACATACTCATGAAAAGAAAAAAAATCCAGGAATTTTTCCTGGATTAAAAAACATGCGCCGCCAAATACGACTCAGCTTTTTCTCGAAGACGCTCGTAATCCAATTGCTCAGCAAAAGCTTTTTGGTTCTTTACTTGAAAATCTTGCGGATTCTCCAATGCTAGCTGAATAGTTCCTTCAAAAATATAAGTTCCATTGCCAATTAAATCAATTGAAAAGCGGCCGGCTTCATGCTGATGAACTTCACAGCGAACTTTTCCTCCGTTATTATACACTTCAACCGGTGTTTCATAGTTATTTAAACCAAGCTGGCACGTAATTAATGTTGAAGCAGACATTGCCGTGCCGCAAGCATTTGTAAAACCTACACCCCGTTCAAAAGTCCGGACATAAATAACACCATCCTGAATAGGATGAACAAAGCTAACGTTCACGCCATCCGGTGTAATGCTGTTTTTGCCGTTCAGCATTTCAGCAATTCGCTTTTGCTCGCCAGAAGCAATTAACTCACGCCCTCCCACAGCTATTAAATGCGGGTTTGGCACTGCCACAGCTGAAAAGCGGATCGAATCAGATAGTTCCGGAACAATTTCATCAAACAAGCGGTTTTTGCCAATTGTCATTGGCAATTCTTTTAAATCAAATAAAACGGGAGAAATTTCAACACGGTATGCCGGAACACTTTCAGAAATTTCACCATCACGCTTTACATATAAGTCTGCTTTATTTGTTTCAACAACAATCTCATTTCGTCCCAATTTATCCAATACATACCGGCCGTGCAGGCGAAGCCCATTTCCACACATCGAAGCTTCCGAACCATCACTATTAAAAATGCGCATTTTCGCATCAGCATGGGCACTTGCCATAACAAAGACAATTCCGTCTGCTCCAATTCCTGTTTCGCGGTTGCACAGAGCCATGGCCAGCTCGCGCCGATTGTTTTCTGTAAAAGAATAGCCATATGTCCATTCATCGATCAATAAAAAATCATTTCCAGAGCCATGGCCTTTAATAAACTTTAATTCCAAAAAAACTCGCCTCTTTCACTGCTTATTGTTTTTATAGTATACCAGATTTGCTTTTGGGATGGCAGAAAAAAACCACCCGGCACACAGCCGGATGGTTTTCAATGAATCATTATGTTAATAAGGAAAAGCGCTGCGATAATATACATGGAAACAGGCACTTCACGGTAACGCCCGCGAGCTGCTTTTAACACAGGATGTAAAATAAAACCGGCTGCAATACCATCTGCAATGCTTGCTGTTAAAGGAATAACTGCCACAATTGTCAATGCAGGAATGAACTCGGCCCAGTCAGAAAAAGAAATGCGGCGGACATTTAACGACATTAACACACCGATAATAATCAGTATTGGCGCAATTGCTGAACCCGGTATCATATTTACATACGGAGCTGCCAGAAAAGCAACCGGAAATAAAAAGCCGGCTGTAAGCGGCACAAGACCCGTCCGGCCGCCGGCTGCAATAGGCGCTGCGCTTTCAACAGCAGCTACATTTGCACTTGAACCTGCCATTCCGGATGCCATAACGGCAAAAGCATTTGCCTGAATTGCTCTTTTGAATTTCCCCGGCTGTCCGGCCAGGTTTAACTGGCCATTTATAATGCCAATGTTTTCAAACAAAAGCACCATTGTTAGCGAAAACACAGCCGGAAGCAAAACCGGCAGTGAAATACCTTCAATAGTCCAGGCACCAAACACGGATGTATAACTGTTTAGCCCTACGCTGGCAGAAGGCATAGGAAGAGTTCCGAAAATCCAGGAGATCCCTGTCCCTAACAGGATAATCCAGATAAACGTTCCAGGCACCTTGCGCCAAAATAAAAGCATGGCGATTGCCAGCGTAATGAGCGAAGGCGCCGAAAAACCGGCTTTTTCTATGCCAATTACAACAAGAAACAAGCCAAGCCCTCCTGTAATGCCTTCTTTTAGCGATTCAGGCACTACTTGATTTAACTTTTCTGCAAGGCGGGTTGCCGTTACAACAGCAAATAAAATGCCTGACAGGACCGTTACTCCCAGCGCTTGCTGCCAGGTCATCGCCATTTCATTTACAAATGTGTACGTAAACATAGCGTTGATTCCCATGCCCGGCACAATGACAATCGGGGCATTTGCCCACAAAGCCATAATAAAACAACCTGCTGCCGCTGAAACAATGGTGGCCGCTGCGGCCGCTTCAAATGGCATGCCTGCTTCAGATAAAATCAACCCGTTAACCGCAATAATGTAAACCACCGTAAAAAAACCAGCCAGCCCCGCTGAAAGTTCTTTTCCTATGCGAGTTCCATGTTCGCGAAGCTTAAAAATTCCTCCATTCATTTTTAAAACCTGCTTTAATAAAGCTCCCTCTCCCAACCCGCTTAAGGCTCTACAGAAAAGCAAAAACAAACTGTGCTACCTGCTGGCTGCTTTGCTGTTTTTGTTTTCTGTTTTTCTCGCCTCAGCCACGATGGTGATTATATCATGCTTCAAATGAGCGGAGCAAGTTGGCCATTTCAATGGCAGAAACTGCAGCTTCCCAGCCCTTGTTTCCTGCTTTTGTTCCTGCACGTTCAATTGCTTGCTCGATCGTATCCGTTGTTAAAAGACCGAAAATCACCGGTACTCCCGTTTGCATTCCTGCTTGTGAAACGCCTTTGGCCGCTTCATTGCAAACAAAATCAAAATGAGCCGTAGCTCCGCGAATAACCGCTCCTAACGTAATAACCGCATCGTACTTGCCGCTTTCCGCCATTTTTTTTGCAATAAGCGGCAGTTCAAACGCACCCGGAACCCAGGCGATATCAATATCTTCTGGTGCAACTCCATGGCGGATAAAGCCGTCTTCAGCACCAGAAATAAGTTTCCCGGTAATAAATTCGTTAAAACGCCCTCCAACAATTCCTACTTTAAGCCCTGTTCCAATTAAATGCCCTTCAAATGTTTTACCCATGATTATTTCTCCTCTTCTGTTAAATTTAAAATGTGGCCCAGCTTAGAAATTTTTGTTTTCAAGTACTGGCGATTATCTTCTTTGGGAGCCATTTCAATGGCAACGCGTTCTGTTATTTCAAGGCCATAGCCATTAAGCCCTGTGATTTTACGGGGATTGTTTGTTAAAAGCTTCATTTTTGTGATTCCGAGATCTTTTAAAATTTGCGCTCCGATTCCATAATCGCGAAGATCATCTTTAAAGCCCAGTTTCACGTTGGCTTCCACCGTGTCATAGCCTTGCTCCTGCAACTCATATGCTTTTAATTTATTGATAAGGCCTATTCCACGTCCTTCTTGACGCATGTAAAGAAGAACTCCTCTTCCTTCTTCTTCAATTTGCCGCAGTGCTGCATGAAGCTGAGGACCGCAATCGCAGCGGTGAGATCCAAAAATGTCTCCGGTTAAGCACTCTGAATGAACCCGAACAAGAACAGGTTCATCACCAGAAATATCTCCCTTTACAAGAGCAACATGATCCTGGCCTGTTAATTCTTCCTCATAACCTACCGCCCGGAATTTTCCGAAATCAGTCGGCAGCTGAATATCTGCTTCACGACGTATTAAAGATTCGTGATTACGGCGGTATGCAACAAGCTGTTCAATAGTAATGATTTTCAAACCAAACGTTACGGCCATTTTTTCCAGTTCAGGAAGACGCGCCATTGTTCCATCGTCATTCATTACTTCACAAATAACACCGGCCGGTTTGTATCCGGCTAATTTAGCAAGATCTACCGCTGCTTCCGTGTGGCCTGTTCTTCGTAAAACTCCGCCGTTTTTGGCAATTAACGGAAATATATGGCCAGGACGTTTAAAATCAGCAGCTACTGCTTTATCATCAACAAGCGCTTTTACTGTATCGGCCCGTTCAAAAGCGCTGATCCCGGTTGTTGTTGAAATATGGTCAACACTCACTGTAAAAGCAGTGC
The DNA here is from genome assembly GCA_031177795.1 of Domibacillus sp. GTDB lineage: Bacteria > Bacillota > Bacilli > Bacillales > Domibacillaceae > Domibacillus. Next base: position 10,093 of record JAPSKG010000025.1, on the reverse strand, counting down.
CGTGGCTGTCTGTATTATTTTCCACCATGGAATGAAGCTGAAGGCGGTGTGCAATTTGTTCTTCAACAGGCACGCAAATAAGCCCTCGGCCTTCTTTCGCCATGAAATTAATCATTGCGCCGTCTGCGAGTTCTGCTATACCAAGCAGATCACCTTCATTTTCGCGATCTTCATCGTCCACGACAATGATCAACTTTCCTTGCTTTAAATCTTCCAGGGCTTCTTCAATACTTGAAAACATATTGTTTTCCTCCTTACAAATAGCCATTCTCTTTTAATAAATCCATTGTAATTCCTTTTCGCGGCATTTCTTTTTTTTCAAGCATATTCCCAACATATTTTGCAAGCATGTCACACTCAATATTAACCGGGTCACCAATTCCTTTTAAAGCAAGCACAGTTTCATCTCTTGTATGGGGAATGAGCGAAACAGTTAAGTCATTGTCCGACACGCCAAATAAAGTAAGCGATGTTCCATCAAGGGCAATTGATCCTTTATACAAAAGATAACGGCTAAGCTGCTCAGGAAAGGAGATTGTAATATAAAGTGCATTTTCTTCATGCTTTTTTGAAATAATATGGCCAACTCCATCTACGTGCCCTGATACAAAATGGCCGCCGAAACGGCCATTTGCAGCCATTGCTCTTTCTAAATTAACTGACGAGCCGGGTGTTAATGCAGCCAGGGAAGTGGATTTAAACGTTTCCGGCATAACATCTGCTGAAAAATGTGTTTTTGTAAAAGCTGTTACGGTTAAACAAACACCATTAACAGAAATGCTGTCGCCCAATTGAACGTCCGACAAAACTTTTTTAGCGGCAACAGCTAGCTGCAAAGATTTTCCTCCGCGAACAATCCGTTCCACTTTCCCGACTTCTTCTATAATGCCTGTAAACAAACTTATTCGCTCCTTTTTTCCGCGACAATTTTCAAATCTGGCCCAATCATTTCAACTGACTTAAATTCAAGCCCGAGTGCTTCATCCATCAATGAGCCGCCAAGTCCGCCAAAGGAAGATGGCGCCGATTTGCCGCCGATGAGCTTAGGGGCCATGTACATAATAAGCCTGTTAAATGCTCCAATATCAAGAAACGAAGCATTCACTTCAGCGCCTGCTTCAACAAAAAGCGTCATAATATTTTGTTTTCCCAGTTCATCCAGCACAGCATCAATAGACATATACGGCAAACGAATCACTGTTACTCCGTGTTCTTCAAGAGCACGTTGTTTATCCGTTTGCGCATCACTTGCGCAAAAAATAATGGTTTTTGCGTCTTTATTTTGAATAATGTGGAAATCAGCTGGAACGCGCAAATGTGTATCCAGCAACACCCGAATGGGATTTTTTCCTCCTTGGGGCAGACGGGAGGTGAGGAGCGGATTATCTAGCAAGACGGTTCCGATACCGGTTAAAATAGCGTCATGCTCGCTTCTAAGAAGATGAACGTCTTTTCTTGCAGGTTCACTTGTGATCCATTGGCTGTGTCCTGTGTGGGCAGCCGTTTTGCCGTCGGCGGTGACAGCGGTTTTAATCGTAACATAGGGCCGTTTCTTTTGAATAAAATGAAAAAAAGGAGCAAGAAGATCCGCTGCCGCTTTTTCACTAATTCCTGTTTTCACTTCAATTCCGGCATTTCGCAATTTTTCAATTCCTTTTCCGCCAACAAGCGGATTAGGATCTACAGCAGCTATAAACACGCGGCGCAAGCCTTTTTCAATAATTAAATCTGCACAGGGAGGCGTTTTTCCGTGATGCGCACAAGGCTCAAGTGTCACGTAAATGTCCGCACCCTTCGCTTCATTGCCCGCTTGCGCCAGCGCATTCACCTCTGCATGCGCTTCACCCGCTTTTAAATGGGCCCCCATTCCGAGAATGCGGCCGTTTTTCACTACAACGGCACCGACCGGTGGATTTGGCGAAGTTTGATGGGCAGCACTTTGAGCAAGAGAAAGTGCAAGATTCATATAATATTCTTCAGTCACAGAGGTTCCCCTCCTTGTCATTAAAATTCCGCCTTGACACAAGAAAAGAGCCCTCGCGTTAAAAATAAACACGGGGCCCTTGTTTTTACCATTAAGAAATAAGCGTATTGAAAATTAAAAAAATTTCAAAAAACGCGCTTTATCCTTTCCTCCCATCCAGACTGTTACTGTCGGCTCCGGAATTTCACCAGATCCACCGCACATATGCGGGTCACGGACTAAGAAGCTTAAAGCTTCATCACCGCCGGTCGGGATTTTCACCCTGCCCCGGAAAGGTTTTATTCGAATGTTGGTTTTATTATGAACCTTTTCCAAAGTTTCTGTCAAGCAAGTGAACCTGCTTTTCCTTTCCTTTTCTGAAACAACCGTTTTTTATTTTAAAAGTTTAAACGGCCATTTTGTGACCGCTGTGAAATTCCTTTTTCAAATGCACACCGAAAGCGCACTCAACATACAATAAAAAACCATGGTGCAAGAAAAAGTATTTGATCAAAACACCTCCTTCCTCTTAGTGCTGGAAAACAAGTGAAATACTCCCTTCAAGCCATGTTCATGGCTTTATTCGCCCACTTTTTTCTTCCTTTGAAATTGTCTGGTTTGCATGACGAAAGGAAGTGCCGCAATGTGTCGAAAAAATTTTCAATTTGTGTTTAAAATCTATTTTCAAATGGGTAAAATTTTTATATTATGTAGGTAACGACGACATTTTAATGCTAGTTGTTTTAGGGAAGGCAAATGGTGCGCCACCGGTTTCTTCAATCGGTTCTAATGGGTTCGATTCCCATCCCGAAATTTTTTCTGGACAGGCTGCTGTTGTGACGGTCTTGTTGAATTCTGCAAAAAATTTCGAGGGAGAATCGGGTCACTTATGAACCGCTATGCCCTCAATGTGAAAAAAGGAGGGAATTATAATGTTGAAGAAACGTGATGTTCATGAAAGTCATGTTTTATTTGATTTAATGATGCACCCAGAGGTCTTTCCTTTTGTGCGTCAAAAAGCACAATCCTATGAAGAATTTTTGTTTATGACAAAGCAAACGATTGAATCAGAAGATCGCGGCGAATTAGTTTCACGCACCATTTTAGACGAATGGGGCAGCCCGATCGGCACAATCAACCTTTATGATATTGAAAATAAAGCCGGTTTCCTTGGCACCTGGCTGGGCAAGCCCTATCATGGCAAAGGATACAACGAGCCGGCAAAAGAAGAGTTTTTTAAAGAACTTTTTTATGAACTCGGCATTGAGTCCATTTACATGGCGATTCGCAAAGTAAATATCCGCTCGCGTAAAGCAGCAGAAAAACTGCCTTATGCTGTCCCGGCTAATGAAACACGCCCGGATGTGTATGCCAAATTAAACAAAGACGAAATGGTGTATGATTTATTTGAAGTACCGAAAGACCTCTTCACGCTTTATTTGATGCGCAACGACCAGGAAAACGAACAGGCAATGGAAGCATAACACCCATTCTGAAACCCCTCACTGTGCGCCTAACCTTCAAATATGAAGCGAACAATCCGTCCATGGAGTTCATTCCGAACGACGACCAAATTCCCAAAAGACCGGCAAGCATCCGCTTGCCGGTCTTTTTCATATTCTACTTTTTGCTATTGCCGTCATTATCCATTAAAATAAAGATAATCTTAAATGACAAGGGGTTTTGAGCCAATGGATACAAGAAGAAACATGTTTTTTTCTTATAAAAAAGACCCGGCCAAGTTAGCTGGCATTCAAACGTTAATGAACATTGCGAAAGAACAGAATTTCACAATTGTTGACACTGCCAAAGAAGCAAACATTATCGTGGCTGTTGGCGGTGACGGAGCTTTTTTGCAGGCTGTCCGTAAATCCGGTTTTCGCAGCGATTGTTTGTATGTAGGGATAACAGATGAAATAGAAGCAAGCTTATACTGCGATTTTTACATTCATGATACAGAAGCCATGATTGAAGCTATCCAAACAGCTGGAGTAGAAGTTCGCCGCTATCCTGTCATTGATGTTCACCTGGACGGGCACACTCATTTTCAGTGTTTAAATGAACTTTCTGTCCGCTCTTCCATTATTAAAACATTTGTTATTGATGTACATATTGACGATTTGCATTTTGAAACGTTTCGGGGCGATGGGATTATCGTTTCGACGCCAACAGGAAGTACGGCTTATAGCCGTTCCGTTAACGGTGCTGTTGTGGATCCGCGCATTCCATGTATGCAAGTTAGTGAAATTGCGTCTCTTAACAACAATCAATTTCGTACACTTGGCTCATCATTTATTTTAAGCGATTCACGAAAGTTAACTTTGCAAATAGTCCAGGACGGCAACGACTATCCGATTATTGGTCTTGATAATGAAGCGTTAAGCGTTCAAAACGTTAAAAATATTGAAGTTGAATTGTCAGGAAGCATTATTAAAACCGTGAAACTAAAAAACAATTCGTTCTGGCAAAAAGTACAACGGACATTTCTATAAAAAAGTCCTGCGCGTTTAAAAACGTGCAGGACTTTTTTGTTTGGCCATATTTTCATTCTTATACTTGCTTTATTTTAGTAACTTTCTTTTAGGCGTTTTTGCTAGGTTTTTTAAAAAGCATAATTTGTTACTCCACCGTCAATAAACAAATTTTGTCCCGTAATATAGCCCGCTTCATCTGAACAAAACATAACAACAGGAGCAACTAACTCATTCAGCTGTCCAAGCCTTTTCATAGGAGTCCTGTTTTCAATCAATTTTCGGAATTCTTCGTTATCCAATGCTTTCTCGTTTAAAGATGTTTTAAAAAACCACGGACTGATTGCATTTACGGTTACTCCTTTTTCCGCCCATTCATTTGCCAGCTGGCGTGTTAGCTGAACGACGCCAGCTTTACTTGGCCCATAAGGAGTGCCCGACGCTAATGTAAGAGCAGAAGCTACAGAAGCAACGTTAACAATGCGTCCATGCTTTCGTTCTACCATATGCTTTCCCACTGCTTGGGACAGCAAAAAAACAGATTTAAAATTTACGTCCATTACTGTATCCCATTCTTCTTCCGATAGGTCCAGGCTTGTTTTTCGCACACTCGTTCCTGCGTTATTAATTAAAATATCAATTTTCCCAAAATGGTCAAGAGCGTGCGCGACCATTCCCTGTACAGATGCCCGGTTTGTTACATCACAAATTAATGCCAGCGTTTTTGTTCCTGTTTCCAGGGCGATTTCTTCAGCTGCTTTTTTTACTTCTGTTTCAGTCCGGGCAGCTAAAACAACATCTGCTCCTGCGTAGGCAAGCCCTTCTGCCAATGCCCGTCCAATGCCTCTTCCTGCTCCGGTCACCAGCGCGGTTTTGCCGCTTAAATCAAAATTTGCTTTCATTTTCCCTTCCTTCCTTTTTCGCTTTTTTGATTGGTAAGAATGTTATTATCCTGCTATTAATACCCTGAATTTCCTTTCTTATTCCAAACATTTTATATTTTTGTTTTTTTAACCAATTTATTAAATTCTTTTCTCTACGGTTTTGCCTTTCTTTAATGAACAAATATTGGAATTTGATTTTCTTTTAAAAGCAAAAAATCAAGTAGAAACAGCAGGCTCATCGATATATTTAGGCATAAGAAAATGTTTTTGTGAAAAAACGAGTTTTACCCTGTCACTTTTTTACATGCTTTTTTCAAGCCGCTCTCCATGATTTCTTTTTATTGTCTCTATTAAAATTTATACAAATATAACGATTTTTATTTTGATATTTTTCCTGAAAAATGGTTTATTATTAAATTAATCTGGGTATACTGAAGGCTACATCTTTTAATCCATATTAAGGAAATATGCAGCTCTTGACTTTAGGTGAAAGGGGCAGCCGTTTATGACTGAGCTTATTAATAGTATTGATTCTTTTGCGGGCTCACCAAGTTTCCAGGGATTTCTGCACGTGTTAAAAACAGCTATGGAATTATTGACTTTACACAACTTACTCACTGTTGCTTCTTATACGTTTTTCTTTGTCACACTTGCCGTTTTTCTCTGGCAGGTTTATCGGTATGTTGGTTTTGTAAAAGAAGCCGTTTCATTAAAAAAAGTTGGATTTCGAGTTATTATACAAAGCTTTTTTACTCTTTATTTTGTAATTGTCGCTTTATTATCGGCTGGAATTAACGGTTTTGCAGGCATTTTTTGGGTGTTTTCTTTTATTGGTTTTTCTTTGACGCTAATTTTCTTCATTGACCGCGCTGCAAAACGCGATAAGAGAGTTTCTAATTAACTGCTTTTATAAAACACGTGTTAAGTTTATGTATGGCATAAAAAAAGCCGGTGATTTTCCACGGCTTTTTTTATCGAATAGCGTCTAAGCCCATTCGAAAATGAATGACGGGAGTTAAACCGCACTCAGAAATTCTGTCTACGTATTTTATTCCGTTTTGGCGTTCTATTCTCAGTTTTTCCAGCTCTTCTAATGTAAGCAACACTCTTGGTTTTAACGTATTGCAGCAGCAATGCTGGCAATGGCACCCATTTGATAACAAACTTTCCACCCTCCCTTTTCAAAAAAACTTATTTACTACTAAATATTCAAAAAAAGAAGAATGGCAACGGCAAAAACATTGTTTAGTAGAAACAAATTCTCTTAAATAATACTGGTAGCTTAGTTTTTAAAAAGCCGCAAAAAAGACCTTTAATAGATTTTTCTTTCTATTAAAGGTCTTGTTCACATATTAAAGATGTAAAGGCAGCTATGGATGGAGCATTGACTGGTTATTTTTTGTTTTCTGTATGAGTTATTTCTAAAATTCCTTTTTGCAAAAGTTTTTCAAACATAGCGGGTGGTACCGGTTTGCTGAACAAATAGCCCTGGATCGCACCGCAATTGCTTTTAGCTAAAAGATCAAACTGCTTTTTTGTTTCAACTCCTTCGGCTACCACTTTAATCTTCAACCGCTCTGCCAGTTGAATAATGGTTTCCGTTATAACCAATTCTTCGAAGTTATGATCTAAATCTTGAATAAAATTCCTGTCAATTTTCAACGTATCAATAAAGCCTTTAAATCTTTTTAAATAAGATAAAGAAGAATAGCCCCGTCCAAAATCATCAAGGGAAATTTGCAAACCAATTTTTTTTAGCTTTGTAAAAGTATCCATAATAATTTCTTCATTTTCTAAAAAAGAAGTTTCCGTTATTTCAACTTCCAGACAGCGAGGATCCAATTGGGCCAATAAAATACATTCATGTACATGATCAACAAAGTCTTTATCCATCAACCTTAAAGCCGATACATTAATGGAGACAGGAATGGGCTGAAAACCTTCCTGCTGCCATGTTTTCATTTGCTCACAGACCGTTTCGGTTACCCATCGTTCCGTTATCCTGATAAGGCCCATTTTTTCCGCAAGAGGGATAAAATCAGCAGGAGAAATCATCCCCCATTTTGGGTGCTGCCAGCGAATAAGCGCCTCAGCTCCGACAATTTCTTTTTTTAGATTGACTTTTGGCTGGTAGTAAAGCTCGAATTCTTTGTTTTCAATCGCTTTTCTTAAGTCTTTTTCTAAAGCTTGAAGACGGCTTGTTTGAACACTCCATAACGGTGAATAAACTTGAACATTGTTTTTCCCCAGGGCTTTGGCGCGGTATAAAGCAGAGTCAGCTTTTCTCATTAACGTTTCTTTTTCTGCTCCGTCTTCCGGGTACATGCTAACACCTATGCTGGCTGTAATATGCAATTCATAGTCCGATCGGTAAAACGGCTGTTCCAAGCCGGAAATTAATGTTTTCGCTAGATCAACGGCTGTATTTTTTGCCACGTTTGGAAAAAACAAAACAAACTCGTCACCCGCAATATGAGCCAGAAAATCCTGTTTACGAATCGCCGCCTTTAATCTTTTAGCGACATCTTTTAAAAATTGGTCTCCGATATGATGGCCAAGAGTATCATTAATGTATTTAAATCTATCCAAATCCAGGTACAAAACAGCAAACTGTTCGTTTGCCGTTTTGGAAAAAGCAATTTGCTGCTCTAACTTTTCTTCGAGCAATCGGCGGTTAGGCAAAGAAGTAAGATGGTCATGGTAAGCAAGATATTCATTACGGTCCGCCGCACGTTTTTTTTGGGTAATATCCATAAATGTTCCCAGCAATGAAACCGTATTGTTAATGATCGAACGTGATCCATGTATTTCTATATGAATAACCGAGCCATCGCCTTTTATCGCTCGAACTTCGTAGTTTTGCAGCTCACCATGCAGCAAGCGTTTATTAATTTTTTCTTCCACAATTTTTTTGTCGTCTGGATGAATCACTTTCCAAAAAGGCAACCCTTCCATTTCCGGGACACCTAAAATTTTTTTTGCCTGCGGATTTGCGTAAACAAACTTGCCATCTTTAATGATATAAGCACCTGCTATGGAATCTTCCACCATACTGCGAAATTTTTCTTCTGCTTCTATTAAAAGCTGCTGAGATTGTTTTTCTTTCGTTACATCTTTTGCAATGCCATAAACACCCACGACTTCTTCATTTACAATAATAGGAAACTTTGCAGCAGATAAAGAAATTACTGTTCCGGACTTTGTGCGGGCCAGTAATTCATACCGCTGCGAATGGCCTTTTCTTGCTTCTTCAAATCGAAAAAAAGCTTCATCCCGGCTTTCCGGTTCAATTAAATTTAAAAATGGCGTTTTCACTATTTCTTGCTTTGTATACCCAAGCAAGCGCAGCAACGCAGGGTTACAATCCACAAAATTCCCTTCCAAATCAAAGGAATACACAGCGTCAGGATTATAGTCAAATAAGGACTTATATTGCTGTGCTTGAATTTCTTCTTCTCTGCTGTTTGTTATATCCTGAATGGTTCCAAACAGTTTAACAGGAGTGCCTGTTTCATCTTCGAGAAATTGCACTTTTTGAACAATATGCCTGCATTCTCCATCAGGGCGGACAATCCGGTAGCTTATTTTATCTGACTCCCGTTTCACCAAAAACTCTTTAAAAAACTTTTTAAGGCGGTCAACATCATCAGCATGCACAAGTGAAAACAACTCTTTTTTCGTTGCAGGCATTTCATCAAAGGACAACCCAAATATATGAAACATCTGTTTAGACCAAAAAGGTTGATCTTTTAAAATATCGTAATGCCAGCTTCCTATGTTGGCAACTTGCTGTGCAAAATCCAGATTTTCTGTGATTTTCTTTAATTCCTCTATTGTATGAATTTCTTCTTTTACTTCGTTTATCTTCGAACGCGATATAAAAAACGCTTTCATAACTGGTACCACCTGCCACACCGTTCAATGTTTTTTGACATGTTGCGTCGTTTTCTATTAAACAATACTCGCCCTTATTAATCTAGCTTAATTTTTCACTGGACAGCTGAAATACAATAAAAGCCTTTCTGTAAAACAAAAAAGAACCGTTAAAAAACGGTTTTTTTCAATCCTGTATAGCTGTTAAAATTCCATCTTCAAAATAAAGATAAAATAAACCTGGATAAATCCATTGTTCAGAAATTCCATAAGCAGTGATTGTCCGGTTTATGCGTCCCGGTTTTCCCCAGCGTTTCAGAACTTCTTCTTTTGCCATCCCAATATGAATCATTCCTGGTTCTTCTTTTTCTTTTATCGGCACTAAATAGCTCGAAGCAACAAACCCTGCTTTGTTTTGATAGTTAATTCTTGACCAGCCGCCGGGTTCTGTATTATATACATAAACAACCATATCATTTTTTAAAGAACCTATTACTTTTGCTTTTGGGCCTGGCTTTTCCCGTACATTTAACGTCGTTGCTACTTTTACTTTGTAATGGCCTGCGACGGCTTTTTCTTGCTCAACCTTTTTTCCATTTTTGCTTAAATAACTTGAAGCGACATATCCAGCTTTGTTGTTGTATTTAATTCTTGACCAGCCGCCTGGTTCTTTGCTGTATACATAAACAACAGTTTTGTTTTTTAGTGATCCGATAACTTTTGCTTTAGGACTTGGCTTGTCCCGTACATTCAACGTAGTTTCGACTTTTACAGTGTAATGCCCTCTGTCCTCATTTGCACTGGCTGTTGCTTGCTGATAAGGCAGCAAAGTAAGGATCAAAAAAAATGCTGCAATGAATTTGCCAAACCTTTTCATTCATTTACCTCCAATAGCAAGTTAT
>JAPSKG010000264.1 GCA_031177795.1 Domibacillus sp. | reverse complement strand
CCGCCAAGTGCTTTTTTTACAAGATCGCGTGTTTTTTGGGCGGTATGGCCTATATACTCCCCAACAAGATCAGCGCGCTCCGCTTCAATAAAATGCCCTTTTTCTAAAATACCCAGTTTTTTAAACATAGAGGCCATTAACCGGGCAGCCGTTGTTTTTCCTGTTCCCGGATTTCCGCTAAAAAGCATGTGAAGCATTTGTCCTTTTGTGTCAATTCCTGCTTCTACCCTTTTCTTGCTTATGTACGCTGCGGCGTACAACTCCCGGACTAATATTTTCAAGCCGCTCAGGCCAATTAACGATTCCATTTCTTTTTCAATTTCGCGTAAAAGCTCGTGGTCCGGATGGCGGTGCCATTCGTGTTCAGCCAGCGCCGTCTTTTCCTTCGGGTTTAGGACAACATGAATACGTCCTTCTTTGTTTGTTTGCTTCATGCGGTGCCCCCCTTTACAGGACATCATATGCATTTTTGCAAAAAAAAAGACCCGCTCAAAACGGGTCTTCGGTTCATGTTATTCTTTTATTCTTGTTCATCAAAATTTAAGCTAACGCTGCGCTGAGGAGCAAATGTCGAAATGGCATGTTTAAAAACAAGCTGCTGTTTGCCATCTGTTTCTACTAACACAGTAAAGTTGTCGAATCCTTTAATCAAACCGCGCAGTTGAAAGCCATTTAATAGAAAAACAGTAACCATAGTATTTTCTTTGCGCAGTTGGTTTAAAAATTGATCCTGAATATTGATCGGCTGTTTCATGCTTCGTTCCTCCTCTTTCTATCTAGATCCATTATTACTAATTCTACCTCAAATCCAGCTTTCCTGCCAATACTGCACAAATTTGTTGTTTTTTTTCGCTCCTGGCAGATTCGTCTGTTACATCTATCCAGTCAAGTTCCATTTTATTGCGGAACCATGTCAGCTGCCGTTTAGCGTACCTTCTAGAATTTTGCTTTAACGTATCTACCGCTTCTTCAAGCGGCTGGTCACCCCGGAAATATGGAAAAAATTCTTTATAGCCAATTGCCTGGACAGCGGGCGCATTTTTTAAATTTAAGTCGTAAAGCATTTTTGCTTCATTTAAAAGCCCGGATTCCATCATCTGGTCTACACGTTTATTGATCCGTCTATATAAAACGTCCCGCTCCATTGTTAACCCAAAAACAGCACTTTTAAAGGGGTGGTCAACTGTTGTTTTTTCCCGCTTTGAAACAGGCTGCCCGGTTGTATGGTAAATTTCCAGCGCCCGGATCGTACGCCTTACATTATTTGGATGAAAAGAGTCCGCTGTTTCCGGATCAATTTTTCTTAGTTTTTCGTGAAGGGCTTCTGCTCCAATTTCACTCGCTTCAGCTTCCAGTTTTCCCCGGATAGCTTCATCGGTTCCTTCTTTAGAAAAATGATAATGATAGAGGACAGATTGAATATACAATCCGGTACCGCCACAAATAATTGGAAGCTTTCCTCTTGCATTAATGTCTTTTATTTTTTCACGGGCCAGACTTTGGAATTCCGCAGCTGAAAAAGATTCATCGGGATTTTTAATATCAATTAAATGATGCGGCACGCCTTCCATTTCTTCTTTTGTTACTTTTGCTGTGCCAATATCAAGCCCACGGTAAATTTGCATTGAATCTCCGCTGATCACTTCGCCATTTAATTTTTTAGCAAGATAAATGCTTAAATCAGTTTTTCCAGATGCCGTTGGACCGATAACGACCGCTACTTTTTCTTTTGTCAATTCATTCACAGCCTTTTTTATGTCAGTATTTCCATTATAGCGGATACTTCCTTTTGCGAACAGGCAGCGATTTCTTGATCAAGCTCTTTTAGGTGGCTTTCTTTTTCAGCATTTGTCCAATTAAAATGGCTTGCCATTATTTCAGCAACTTGCTGTTTATAAGCAAGGACCATATCAATATCAAACAGCAAAGCACCCGTTCGGCGAATAAAAAAGTCAGCAGGTGTATAAGCCATTTCTTCAAAAATAGCGTAAAAAAGCTGAGCGTGCAAAAGGGATGGTAAACTGCTTGATTTTCTATAAGAAAAAACTTTATCTGCGTTGGATCCATACATGCATACTATTTTTTTTGCTTCCTCTTCCGTAAATCCTTTTTGAAGGCCTTCAGCCGTTTTTTCTTTAATATAAGCGGGGAAATTAGCAGAGCCTCCCACATCTCCTCCAGAAATCGGCAAGTTCTTTGTTCCTGAAGAATGATAATGAATGCCTTGTTCTTTCTTTAATTTTTTTGCCACAAGATCCACAATGGTTTCTGCCATTTTGCGATAACCCGTTAGTTTACCGCCTGCAATCGTTAATAAGCCGGATTCAGACTCCCAAATTTCATCTTTTCTCGAAATTTCCGACGGATCTTTTCCATCTTCATAAATTAGCGGCCGAACACCTGCCCATGAAGACTCAATATCTGTTTCTTTAACTTGTAAAGACGGAAACATAAAACGAATTGCTTCAAGCAAGTATGCGCGGTCTTCAGCTGTTATATCCGGGCGAATTGGATCTGTATTGTAAAAAGTATCTGTAGTGCCTACATATGTTTTGCCATCGCGGGGAATGGCAAATACCATTCGCTTATCTGGTGTATCAAAATAAACAGCTTGCTGAAGAGGAAAAATAGATTGATCTACTACAATATGCACCCCTTTTGTAAGG
>JAPSKG010000024.1 GCA_031177795.1 Domibacillus sp. | reverse complement strand
TTGGAAAAACGGCATCAAAAGAAGAAATTAAAAAAGCGTACCGTAAGCTTTCAAAAAAGTATCATCCAGACATTAATAAAGAAGCAGGATCAGATGAAAAATTTAAAGAAATCTCTGAGGCATATGAAGTATTAAGTGACGATTCCAAAAAAGCGCAATATGATCAGTTTGGTCATGCCGGACCACAGCAAGGCGGCTTTGGCGGAGGGGGATTCTCTGGTTTTGGCGGTGGATTTGATGATATTTTCAGTACCTTCTTTGGTGGCGGAGGTGGCCGCAGACGCGATCCGAATGCTCCAAGGCAAGGCGATGACTTGCAGTACACGATGACTTTAACATTTGAAGAAGCCGTTTTTGGCGTTGAAAAAGATGTTACGATTCCAAAAGAAGAAAACTGCGATACGTGTGGCGGCAGCGGTGCAAAGCCAGGCACTTCTCCTGAAACATGCTCTCACTGCGGCGGCAGCGGACAAATCAATATTGAACAAAACACTCCATTTGGCCGTGTATCCACACGCCGAACTTGCCCTCATTGCAGCGGCAGCGGGAAAATGATCAAAGAAAAGTGTTCAACTTGTGCGGGTGATGGCCGCGTAACGAAAAATAAAAAAATTAACGTAAAAGTACCGGCTGGAATCGATGAAGGTCAGCAAATTCGTCTTTCTGGCCAGGGAGAAGCCGGGATTAACGGAGGTCCTCCAGGAGATTTATATATTGTGTTCCGTGTAAGAGAGCATGAATTGTTTGAGAGAGACGGCGATGACATTTATTGTGAAATGCCAATTACGTTTGTTCAAGCTTCTCTTGGCGATGAAATTGAAGTACCGACTGTTCACGGTAAAGTAAAATTAAAAATACCTGCTGGAACACAAAGTGGCACGCGGTTTCGTTTGCGCGGAAAAGGGGTAACAAACGTTCGTGGTTTTGGTATAGGAGACCAGCATGTTCATGTAAAAGTTATTACACCGGTTAAGTTAACCGAGAAGCAAAAACAATTGCTTCGCGAGTTTGCAGAAGTGAGCGGTGAACAGCCAAGCGAAGAAGATGGTTTTTTTGATAAAGTGAAACGCGCGCTCAAGCGTGACTAAAAGGCAGGATAGGAGCTGGCGCAAATGAAGTGGTCAGAAATTTGCATTGAAACAGTTAACGATGCAGTAGAGCCAATTTCAAATATTTTACACGAAGCAGGCGCAAGCGGTGTTGTTATTGAAGACCGGGCAGAATTGGATAAAAAGCGGGAAGGTGGCCTTTTCGGCGAACTGTATGAATTAAATCCAGACGACTATCCAGACGAAGGCGTAGCTGTTAAAGCTTATTTGCCAGTAAACAGCTTTTTGCAGGAAACGGTGGATGATATTACAGAAGCAGTAAAAAACTTGTCCGCTTATCAAATTGATACGGGCAACCTGCGTGTGTCCGTCAGCGAGGTTCACGAAGAAGACTGGGCCACAGCATGGAAGCAATATTATAATCCAGTTAAAATTTCAGAAAAATTTACGATTGTGCCGACGTGGGAAGACTACCAGCCGTTTTCAACAGACGAATTAATTATTGAACTAGATCCGGGAATGGCGTTTGGAACAGGAACGCACCCGACAACTGTCATGTGTTTACAGGCACTTGAACGCTTTGTTAAACCAAACGATCATGTAGTAGATGTCGGAACTGGCTCGGGAGTTTTAGCAATTGGTGCAGCCCTTTTGGGTGCCAAGCAAGTTACCGCACTTGATTTAGACGAAGTGGCTGTTTCTGCAGCGCGGCAAAACGTATTACTAAATAAAATGGAAAACGTCGTGTCTGTTGCGAAAAACAATTTAATTGACGGCCTTGATGATAAAGCTGACGTTGTAGTAGCCAATATTTTAGCAGAAGTGATTATTTCATTTACAGACGAAGTTGTTTCCATTATGCGTCCCGGCGGCTTTTTTATTGCATCTGGAATCATCGGCCAGAAAAAAGATGATGTTCGTAAAGCTATGCTCGATGCAGGTTTGGAGATTGAAGAAACTGTTGTGATGGAAGATTGGGTCTGTATTGTAGGCAAAAAAGCAGAGTAACCGAGGTGCAAAGATGCAACGTTATTTTTTAACAGAACAGCAAGATGAAGAAAATATCGTTTTTTCAGGCGATGATTTCTATCACATAAGCCGTGTTATGCGGATGGAAGAGGGAAGCCGCGTTTACACCGTTTTTCCGGATGGACGGGCTGCTGTTGCAGTTTTAACTGCCATTAACGAGACAGTTGCAAATGCAAAGGTAGAAAAATGGGTGGAAAACTCGCCAGAAATGCCAGTAGAAGTCTTTCTGTCTTGTGGTCTTGTGAAAGGTGACAAATTCGATTATATTATACAAAAAGGAACAGAACTCGGCGCTGCCGGGTTTATTCCATTTGAAGCAAGCCGTTCTGTTGTAAAATGGGACCAAAAAAAAGGGGCTAAGAAAACAGAACGATGGCAAAAAATTGCAAAAGAAGCGGCGGAACAGTCACACCGCAACCGGATTCCCCATGTTTCAGAACCGTTAGCAATCAATAAAGTAATTGAGCTTGGAAAAGATTTTGACGTAAAACTGTTTGCCTATGAGGAAACAGCAAAGTCAGGAGAAATGATGGCTTTTTTTGAAACAGTCACTAGTTTAGAGCCAGGCCAAAAAATACTTGTTGTGACCGGACCGGAAGGCGGATTTTCAGAAAAAGAAGCAGCTCAATTAACGGAAAGCGGATTTACAGCGTGTGCGCTCGGACCTAGAATATTGCGGGCGGAAACAGCTCCGTTATACGTTTTGTCAGCAGTTTCGTTTTATTTAGAATTAAAGAGGTGATCTCAATGCCGACAGTGGCATTTCATACATTAGGCTGCAAAGTGAATCATTATGAAACAGAAGCAATTTGGCAGCTGTTTGAACAAAATGGCTATGAACGGACAGAGTTTGAAAAAACATCTGATGTTTATGTTATTAATACATGTACAGTAACGAATACAGGAGACAAAAAAAGCCGTCAAGTTATCCGGCGGGCAGTCCGCAAAAATCCGGATGCAGTTATTTGTGTAACAGGGTGCTATGCTCAAACGTCTCCAGCGGAAATTATGGCTATTCCCGGTGTTGATGTTGTGGTCGGTACACAAGACCGTGTTAAAATGCTTGAGTATATTGAACAATATAAAGAAGAGCGCCAGCCAATTAATGCGGTCGGCAATATTATGAAAAACCGTGTGTACGAAGAACTTGACGTACCGGCTTTTACTGACCGTACCCGTGCATCTTTAAAAATTCAAGAAGGCTGCAACAACTTCTGCACATTTTGTATTATTCCGTGGGCACGCGGGTTAATGCGTTCTCGAAACCCTGAAGAAGTAATTCGCCAGGCCAATCAGCTTGTCCAATCAGGCTATCAGGAAATTGTATTAACAGGAATTCATACAGGAGGCTATGGCTCAGATTTTAAAGATTATAATCTGGCTATGCTGCTTCGTGACTTAGAAGCTCAAGTACCTGGTTTAAAACGAATTCGAATTTCCTCAATTGAAGCAAGCCAGTTAACGGATGAAGTAATTGATGTTATTGATAAATCCAATATTGTTGTTCGCCATTTGCACATTCCGTTACAATCAGGTTCTGATACGGTTCTTAAACGAATGCGCCGAAAATATACAATGGACTTTTTTGCAGACCGGCTAAATCGCTTGAAAAAAGCTTTGCCTGGACTTGCGGTTACGTCCGATGTTATTGTTGGCTTTCCAGGTGAAACAGAAGAAGAGTTCATGGAAACTTTTAATTTTATTAAAGAACATCGTTTTTCCGAGCTTCATGTGTTTCCTTACTCAAAACGGACCGGTACACCGGCAGCACGTATGGATGATCAAGTAGATGAAGAAGTGAAAAATGACCGGGTCCATAAATTAATTGCACTTTCTGATCAGTTAGCAAAAGAGTATGCGGCCGAGTTCGAGAATGAAGTGCTTGAAGTAATTCCGGAAGAGCCATTTAAAGAAGGCGGCGAAGGTCTTTACAGCGGCTATACAGATAACTACTTAAAAGTAGTGTTTCCGGCGTCGGAAGACATGGTCGGGAAAATTGTTAAAGTTAAAATAACAAAAGCAGGCTACCCATACAATGAAGGACAATTTGTTCGGGTGCTTGATCCAGTAACTACTTAAAAGCGGGCAGAATGCCGGCTTTTTTTTAGTTTCTCGCGTACTGGATAATTTGATGGTAAGATAAAGAGGTACGGACAACCAATTCAGGGAGGACTTTTATTCCATGATTACAGATACTTTTGGAAATCTTGCTAAAACAATTGACCACACGCTGTTAAAAGCGGATGCAACAAAAACAGAAATTGAAACATTGTGCAAAGAAGCAAAACATTACGGATTTGCTTCTGTCTGTGTGAATCCGTCACGCGTTAAGCAAGCTGCAGAGCTGCTGCGTGATAGTGAAGTGAAAGTGTGTACAGTAATTGGTTTCCCGCTCGGCGCCTCTGTCACAGAGGTAAAAGCATTTGAAACAAAAAAAGCAATCGAACAGGGCGCTACAGAAGTTGATATGGTTATTAATATCGGTGCGCTAAAAGACGGAGATTTTGAAACAGTTGAAAAAGACATTAAAGCTGTTGCTGCCTCTGCACAGGGCAAAGCGCTTGTTAAAGTTATCATTGAAACAAGTCTTCTTACGGATGACGAAAAGAAAAAAGCATGTGAAATTTCCGTTTCTGCTGGAGCAGATTATGTAAAAACATCAACCGGATTTTCAACAGGCGGAGCATCTGAAGCTGATGTGAAATTAATGCGTGAAACAGTAGGCCCTAAAATTGGCGTAAAAGCCTCAGGAGGGGTTCGTTCACAGCAAGATGCAATGACCATGATTAAAGCTGGGGCTACTCGCATCGGTGCAAGTTCTGGCATTGCTATTGTGACCGGAGAAAAAGGCGGAAGCGGTTATTAAGCTTGACAGTTTGTAAAGAAAGTTTCTTGACCGAAAAAGATGCATGTATTATAATAGTTCAGTACATGGAATTTCCATCGTAATGTGTTCGGAGGGAGGGAAAAAGAAATGTCAAAAACTGTTGTTCGCAAAAACGAATCGCTTGAGGATGCTCTTCGCCGTTTCAAGAAAACTGTTTCTAAAACTGGCACCCTGCAGGAGTACAGAAAGCGCGAATTTTATGAAAAGCCAAGCGTGAAACGCAAAAAGAAATCTGAAGCAGCTCGTAAACGTAAGTTCTAAGAGGAGGTTTTTATATGAGTCTTCTCGGACGTCTTAATGACGAGATGAAGCAAGCGATGAAGAACAAAGAGAAAGAAAAACTGACAGTCATCCGCATGCTGAAAGCTGCTTTTCAAAATGAAAGCATTAAAGCAGGCGGCCGCGACCTGACGGAAGAGGAAGAACTGACAGTCCTTTCTCGCGAAGTGAAACAGCGCAAAGACTCCCTCCACGAGTTTGAAAAAGCCGGCCGCGAGGATCTTGTGGCCAAAATTCAGACTGAACTGACTTACGTGAACGAATATATGCCTGAACAGCTTTCAGAAGAAGAAGTTTCAGCCATTGTTGATAAAACAATCGCTGAAACAGGCGCTTCTGCAAAATCGGATATGGGGAAAGTTATGGCCGCGCTTATGCCAAAAGTTAAAGGCAAAGCTGACGGCTCACTCGTGAACCGGCTTGTCCAGCAAAAGCTGTCGTAAAAACTGTCGTCCAACTTGGACGACAGTTTTTTTATATTTTTATGAAACTTTTTCCAAACTTATTCCGTATAAATAAAAAGTGCTGTTAGAAGGGCGGTGAAAAAAATCAGGTTAAAAAAATGGAAGTTGCTTCCGATATTTGTTCCAATACTTGCGGCATTTGACGGCAGTAAAGCATTTACCGATTTTGCCACCACCCCCCTTGTTGTTGTGGTGCTTTTATCTATCATGCTCACGGGATTTGTACTTGAATTGTTCACGCCGGGATTTGGTATTCCGGGTGTAGCAGCCATGCTGGCACTGGTAATTTTTGTGAGCGGGCACTTTTTGTCAGGAGATGCCAGCCTATGGACAGTGTTGCTTATTGCGACAGGCGTTGTTTTTGCTTTGGCTGAAATAGTGTTGCCAGGCGGAATCATTGGCTTGCTTGGATTGTCTTTATTTGTGGCAGGGGTGCTTTTTGCAGGTGCCAGTATGTTTTGGATGGCCATTTCGCTTTTGATTGCTTTTGTAATAGCAATAACAGCCTTAATTTTAATGGTAAAGGTGTTGGGGAAGGAAATGAAATTTTTTAAAAAATTCATTTTAAACGATTCAACAAATACGGAAAGCGGATATGTCTCGAATAAAAACCGGCCGGACTTAATCGGGAAAACGGGTATTACCAAAACACCGCTTCGGCCATCGGGAACGGTTGTTATAGATGGCGAACGGATTGATGCGGTAGCGGAAGGGGTTTTTATTTTAACAGGAAAAGAAGTGACCGTTGTAAAAACAGAAGGAGTCCGCGTCGTAGTAAGGGAAACAGAGTAAGAGGAGGAGTTATTTTATGATGATAGGAAACACGGTTTTGTTGCTTGCAGCTATTGCTGGAGCAATCATTTTGTTAAGTATTTTGCTGACGCTTGTACCTGTTGCACTATGGATATCAGCTCTTGCGGCTGGTGTGAAAATCAGCATTTTTACATTGGTCGGCATGCGTCTTCGCAGAGTTATTCCGAGCCGCATCGTTAATCCGCTTATTAAAGCATCTAAAGCAGGGCTGGGCTTGTCAATTAATCAGCTTGAAAGCCATTATTTAGCAGGTGGTAATGTTGATCGCGTGGTAAATGCGTTGATTGCAGCACATCGAGCAAATATTGAATTAACCTTTGAGCGAGCAGCTGCCATAGATCTTGCGGGACGTGATGTTTTGGAGGCAGTTCAGATGAGTGTAAACCCGAAAGTAATTGAAACACCTTTTATTGCGGGTGTAGCAATGAATGGCATTGAAGTAAAAGCAAAAGCCCGCATCACTGTACGTGCAAATATAGACCGTCTTGTTGGCGGTGCAGGAGAAGAAACAATTGTAGCACGTGTAGGGGAAGGAATTGTTTCAACCATTGGGTCTAGCGAGCATCACAAAAAGGTGCTGGAAAATCCAGATATGATTTCGCAAACTGTTTTAAATAAAGGGCTTGATTCTGGCACAGCTTTTGAAATTTTATCGATCGATATTGCAGATGTAGATATTGGCAAGAACATCGGAGCAGAACTGCAGACAGAGCAAGCAGAAGCCGATAAAAACATTGCGCAGGCAAAAGCGGAAGAACGCCGTGCCATGGCTGTAGCAAAAGAACAAGAAATGAAAGCGCGCGTAGAAGAGATGCGCGCCAAAGTTGTAGAAGCAGAAGCGGCTGTTCCATTAGCAATGGGAGAAGCGCTTCGGTCGGGCAATATAGGGGTCATGGATTATTTAAATATTAAAAATTTATCTGCAGACACAGATATGCGTGAAGCAATAAGCGGGCTGGGCGAAAAGAAAAACGATCAAAAACAAGATTAGTTTCCAACAAGGGGGTCATCGTAATAGAAGGATTAATTTTTGTTGTTCTTGCAGGTTTGATCTCATTGTTTTTCAAAAAAGTTGAAAAGCGCCATTCACCTAAAACAAAAGAACGTGATCTTGGAAGCGACAAAAAAAATGTGACCGGAAAATTAAAAAACGATGCACCGGCTGTTAGTCAAACAACCGCCAAACAAAAAGAAAGCACCGGTGTTTTAACAAAAGAAAAAAGACCGGGCCAGGATTTATCTTCTGGTCAAAAACCAAAACAAGAACCTTTTTCAGTTATTGAAACGTGGACAAAAGAAGACATGGTTAAAGGCATTGTTTTATCGGAAGTGCTCGGTCCGCCGAAGTCAAAACGTAAAAAGTGATGATTGCCCCTTTTTTTTCATACATATATGAAATAGAAAGGGGCGTTTTTTATGAAATGGGTGAGTAAACTAGCTGGGCTGCCAGATGATGCAGCGGCACGCATTCCGAGAATTACGATTATCGGGCAAAGCCAAGTAGCGGTTTATAATGCAAATAAACTAGAGCGGTTTACCGACAGAGACGTGCAAATTCAGCTTGCTGAATCAACGCTCCGCATTACTGGAAAATCGCTCGAAGTAAAAGAACTGCTACCGGATGAGGTGGTTATTAAGGGGAAAATAACAGGCGTTAGTATGAAAGGGAAACACCTTGGCTAACTTTTTTTTAACTGGTGCTGTTACGGTTGTTGTCACAGGAGAAGAAGCCCCTTTATTTCCTGGAAGACTTAATGAACGAGGCGCCTCATTAACACATCTACAATATGACAAAAAAAATGTTATTCGTTTTCGTTTATCTCTCCAGGATCTCGGGTTGCTTAGGAAAGAAGCGCGTCAGTTTTCAGGCACTATTCGCCTTGAAAAAGGAACAGGCCTTCCTTTTTTAATAAAGCAGGCTGCCCAGAATTATCCTTTTTTTGTTACGAGTCTTTGCTTTTTTATTGTGTTGATTGTTTTATCAGCAATGATCATCCGAATCGAAGTAACGGGTGCAGATGCAGATCTTGAAAATCAAATTCGATCATTTTTAAAAAAAGAAGGCATCCGTGAAGGAGCAGTTCGATTCAGTAACTTAAATGAACAAGATATATCGCAGCGAGCTGTTATGCAAATTCCGGGCCTTACCCGTTTTTCAATCAAAAGAAACGGGGTTATTTACCAAATTGATGTGTCAGCCGAAACAAAAAAGAAAGAAACATTACTGGGAAATCGCCATTTGATCGCTTCAAAAGCGGGTGTTATACACGATTTATTTGTTGAACGTGGCATTTCAAAGGTAATGCGCGGTGAATTCGTTGAAAGAGGGGACCGGCTTGTTACCGGAACAAAAAAGAAGCGAGCATCCGGAACAGTCATAGCAGAAACCTGGTACAAAGCCACAGCTTTTTTGACCGATGATTCACTTAAAACAAGAACAGGAGACAAAAAAAGAAATGTATTTATTTCTCTTGGTGAAAAAGAATATAAAGTATGGTCCGCTCCTTTTTTTCGCCAGCCATTTCAAAAAGAAGAAAATAACTATTCGTTTTACTTTTTTTCTTATCGCCTGCCTGTTTCCTTTCGAACAGAAGCTATTTATAAATTAAAACAAATTCAGTTAATGGAAACAAAAGATGACCAGGAAAAAAGAGCCGTTCAAGCAGCGCGGGCAGCCCTAATGGCAAAACTTCCCGAAAGAGCAGTAATAACAGGCGAAAACGTTTTACAGAAGCGGGTTGAAAATGGTAAAGTAAAAGTGATTATACACTTCCAAGTACTTGAAAATATTGCAACAAACTAACCTGGCAGCTAAGGGAGAATCAGTGAATGCAGGAAGAAACGAAGTCAGCAGCCGTCGCATTAGGCGACCAAAATGAAGCCGTCCTATTATTCGGTGTTTCCGATCGTCATTTAACAATTATGGAAGAAGAGTTTCATGTTTCGATGGTCACGCGTGGAGAGTCCGTCCATATATCTGGACTTGCAGGAAACGTGGAAAAAGCACGGACAGTTGTTGAACAACTGCTTGCTGTCATTCGCAAGCAAATAAATATAAGTGAACGTGATGTTATTAACGCTGTGCAAATGGCGAAAAACGGCACGATTGAATATTTGGATGAGTTATATGAAGAAGAAATTACAAAAAATGCAAAAGGGAAGTCAATTCGTATTAAAACACTCGGTCAGCGCGACTATATTGAAGCAATCCGCAGCAAAGACCTTGTGTTTGGGATTGGGCCGGCTGGAACAGGTAAAACATACTTGGCTGTAGTAATGGCAGTGCGGGCTTTAAAAAACAGCCGCGTGAAACGGATCATTTTAACACGGCCTGCTGTAGAAGCGGGAGAAAGTCTGGGATTTTTGCCTGGCGACTTAAAGGAAAAAGTGGATCCTTATTTACGCCCTTTGTATGATGCGCTTCATGATGTTCTTGGAGCCGAGCATACAGAAAGAATGATTGAGCGGGGAACCATTGAAGTGGCGCCGCTTGCTTATATGAGAGGTAGAACACTTGATGATGCCTTTGTTATTTTAGATGAAGCACAAAATACTACTAATGCCCAAATGAAAATGTTTTTAACACGGCTTGGTTTTGGCTCGAAAATGGTTATCACTGGAGACAGAACTCAGGTAGATTTACCGAAGGGTGCTGTTTCTGGACTTGTATCTGCAGAACGTATACTTGAAAACACATCAGGCGTTTCTTTTGTTCATTTAAATCAAAGCGACGTTGTTCGTCATCCGCTCGTTGCCAAAGTAATTTCTGCATATGAAAAAGCGGAAAAAGGGGATGATCGAAGTGGCGCTGGACGTTGATTTTTTAGATGAAACAAATAGCTTGCCAAAAGAAGCGTCCAAGCTTTCAGAGGAATTGCTGCAATTGGCGGCAGAAAAAGAAGGTGTCCCTGACGGCAGCGAAGTATCCGTGACATTTGTAACAAATGAGCGCATTCAAGAAATCAATCGTGAATACCGAAACAAAAATGCTCCCACAGATGTTATTTCGTTTGCTCTTGAAGAAATGGCAGAAGATGAAATCAAAATTATGGGAGCTGATATGCCTCGTATTTTAGGCGATATTATCATTTCAGTTGAGCGGGCTAAAGAACAAGCAGAGGAGTACGGACATTCCTTTGAAAGGGAACTAGGTTTTTTGACAGTTCATGGCTTTTTGCATTTGCTCGGTTACGACCATATGAACGAAAAAGATGAAAAAGAAATGTTTGGCCGGCAAAAAGAAATTCTTAATGCTTATGGTCTTGAAAGATAAACGTGCGTTTAGCGCAGGCCGGCTTAAAACTTCATTCCGGTTTGCCGGAAACGGATTGAAATTGGCATTTAAAGAGCCGAATATGCGTGTTCATTTTGCTGCAGGTATACTGGTATCTGCAGCCGGTTTTATTTTTCCGTTAACTCGACTGGAATGGTGTGTGCTTATCTTAACAATAGCGGGCACAATGGCCTTAGAGATAGTGAACACAGCTATTGAAAAAACCGTTGATCTAGTAACAGAAGAGTATAAGCCGCTAGCAAAAATGGCAAAAGACCTGGCAGCCGGCGCAGTTTTGCTTTTTGCCTGTGCAGCAGCTGTTGTCGGATGTATTATTTTTTTACCAAAAATGTAGTGAAGAGGTGAACACGGTGGATCAAGAACAGTTGATTGAAGCCGCAAAAAAAGCAAGGGAACTTGCTTACGTTCCGTATTCAAGATTTAAAGTGGGGGCAGCACTGCTAACAAAAGATGGCCGTATATTTGGCGGCTGCAATATTGAAAATGCCGCGTATAGTGTTTGTAATTGTGCAGAGCGAACAGCGTTGTTTAAAGCCTGGTCAGAAGGAGCATCCGACTATGCCGCTATAGCTGTAGTAGCAGAAACCAACCGGCCTGTACCGCCATGCGGAGCATGCCGCCAGGTGATTTCAGAGCTTTGCCCGCCTGAAATGCCTGTTATTTTAACAAATTTAAAAGGCGATGTGCAGACTCTCACTGTTTCAGAGCTTCTGCCAGGCGCCTTTTCACCGGAGGATTTGAATGGAGAATAAAACATATAAATCAGGATTTATTTCAATAATTGGCCGCCCAAACGTCGGAAAGTCAACGTTTTTAAATCGTGTAATAGGACAAAAAATTGCGATTATGAGCGATAAACCTCAAACAACTAGAAATAAAGTACAAGGTGTTCTGACAATGGAAAGCGCTCAAATGATTTTTATTGACACACCAGGCATTCATAAGCCAAAGCACAAGCTCGGTGACTTTATGATGAAAACAGCTACCAACACGCTTAAAGAAGTTGATCTGGTTTTGTTTATGATTAACGCTGAAGAAGGATTTGGCGCTGGCGACGAATTTATTATTGAAAAATTAAAAGAAGTAAAAACACCAATTTTCCTTGTTATTAATAAAATTGATCGTATCCATCCCGATAAGCTGATGGAGTTGATTAACCAATACAAAGATTTTCTTGATTTTGCAGAGATTGTACCAATTTCAGCTTTAGAAGGAAACAATGTTGACCGTCTATTGGAGCAAATTCAAAAAATGCTTCCAGAGGGACCGCAGTATTACCCGGCAGATCAGGTAACAGACCATCCTGAACGTTTTATTGTCGCTGAGCTTATCCGTGAAAAAGTGCTTCACTTAACACGTGAGGAAATACCTCATTCAATTGCAGTAGTAATTGATAAAATTTCAAAGCGTGAAGGCAAAGAAATGATCGATGTTTTGGCGACAATTGTGGTTGAGAGAGACTCACAAAAAGGAATTGTCATTGGTCGCGGCGGAGCATTGCTGAAAGAAGTCGGCAAACGGTCCCGCCAGGATATTGAGCACTTGCTTGGTTCAAAAGTGTTTTTAGAACTATGGGTAAAAGTGCAAAAAGACTGGCGCAATAAAGCGTCAAGCTTGCGTGATTTTGGGTTTAAAGAAGACGAATACTAATTATTGGTTTGCATGAGGGGATGGCAGCATGCTTGAAAAACTGGAAGGGATTGTACTCC
The DNA here is from genome assembly GCA_031177795.1 of Domibacillus sp. Lineage (GTDB taxonomy): Bacteria > Bacillota > Bacilli > Bacillales > Domibacillaceae > Domibacillus. The sequence goes on along the minus strand of JAPSKG010000024.1, from coordinate 2,411 downwards.
GAACAAGCGATTATGGTGAAACAAATAAAATTGTGACAATGCTGACACGTGAAAAAGGGAAAAAAGCAGCAGTGGCCAGAGGTGCCAAAAAAACAAACAGCCGTTTATCTGGCGTTACCCAGCCGTTTACATATGGCTTTTTTCTTATACAGGGCGGCAGAGGGCTTGGCACCATGCAGCAAGGGGAACCAGTAAATTCAATGCGCTACATACGTGAAGATTTAATAAAAACAGCGTATGCCGCTTACATTGTTGAATTAACTGACCGAACAACAGAGGACGGAGAAGGAGGAGCTTTTTTATTTGAACTGCTCCGTAAAAGTCTTGATTATATAAATGAAGGATCAGATGCAGCAATTGTGACCAATATTTTTGAAATGAAAATGCTTGGCCAGGTTGGGTTACGCCCAGAACTTTCTTCTTGTGCTGTTTGTGGAGAAACAGAAGGGAGATTCGGGTTTTCAATTCGAGAGAATGGTTTAATTTGTCATCGGTGTTTTCAACAAGACCCTCACTACCTTCCGCTTTCTTCTGCTGCTATCCGTCTGCTGCGGTTATTTTATTTTTTTGACCTTGATCGGCTTGGCAACATTGATGTGAAAGAGTCAACCAAAAAAGAACTCCGGGCTGCAATTTCAATGTACTACGATGAATACGCCGGTTTGTTTTTAAAATCAAGGCGTTTTTTAGAACAAATAGAGCGTTACGAGAACGTTCTCAAAAAAGAAGAAACGAATGAAGATTGACAAAACGTATTTTTTGCTTTACTTTTTAATAGACAAAAGCAAATATTAAATGCGATGAAGGAACAAAGTAAACGTTTGTTTTTTTGAAAGCGAGCCCGGGATGGTGAAAGCCGGGTAAAAAAACGCGTTGAAAAAGGCATTCTGGAGCATTTTCCTAAGAAAGCGGCCGTTCAGGCAAATAGGGTGGAACCGCGGGTAGATAACCCGTCCCTATGTACACATTTTGTGATACATAGGGACGGGTTTTTTGCTGTAAAAAAGGAGGAACTATTAATGAATATTCAAGAAATGATTTTGACGCTTCAAAAACATTGGTCAGACCAGGGCTGCATTTTAATGCAAGCGTATGATGTAGAAAAAGGAGCCGGAACAATGAGTCCATACACCTTTTTACGCGCCATTGGTCCAGAGCCATGGAACGTAGCGTATGTGGAACCATCACGCCGCCCGGCAGATGGAAGATATGGAGATAATCCGAACCGTTTGTATCAGCATCACCAATTTCAAGTCATTATGAAACCTTCGCCGGATAATATTCAAGAAATTTATCTTGATTCGCTTAAAGCACTTGGGATTGATCCGCTTGAACACGACATTCGTTTTGTTGAAGATAACTGGGAAAATCCTTCTCTTGGCTGCGCTGGTCTTGGCTGGGAAGTATGGCTTGATGGAATGGAAATCACTCAATTCACGTATTTTCAACAAGTTGGTGGACTTGAATGCAAGCCAGTTTCTGTAGAAATCACTTATGGGATTGAACGCCTTGCCTCTTATATTCAAGAAAAAGAAAACGTATTTGAGTTAGAGTGGACCAATGGCTTTACCGTTCACGACATTTTTTATCAGCCGGAATTTGAACATTCAAAATACACGTTTGAAACTTCAGATCCAGATATGCTGTTTAATTTGTTCGGAATTTACGAAAAAGAAGCGAAACGCCAAATGGATGAAGGACTTGTTCATCCGGCATACGACTATGTTTTAAAATGTTCCCATGTATTTAACGTGCTTGATGCACGAGGGGCAATTTCGGTAACGGAACGAACAGCTTATATTGGCCGGATGCGCAGCCTTGCGCGGCAAGTTGCGAAAACATTTTATGATGAAAGAGAAAAATTAGGATTTCCCATTTTAAACCGGAAAGGAGACGCGGCTCATGAGTAAACAAGATCTTTTATTAGAAATAGGACTTGAAGAAATGCCCGCTCGTTTTGTTACACAATCCATGAACCAGCTTGCTGAAAAAACAAGCACTTTTTTAACAGAACAAAATATTGAATTTGGTGATGTTTACGTTTACTCAACTCCTCGCCGTCTGGCTGTTATAGTGAAAGATGTTGCCGCAGCACAAAAAGACATTAATGAAGAAGCTAAAGGGCCAGCAAAAAAAATAGCTCAAACAGAAAATGGCGAATGGTCAAAAGCAGCTGCAGGATTTGCAAAAAGCCAGGGGCTTACAACAGATGATATCTTCTTTAAAGAAATTAAAGGTGTTGAATATGCCCATGTGAAAAAGTTTGTTAAAGGAAAACACACAAAAGAATTGCTGCCAGGGTTACAGGAAGTTGTTTTATCCTTAACTTTTGGAAAAAACATGCGGTGGGGTTCAAATGACCTTCGTTATGTTCGTCCAATTAAATGGGTAGTGGCTCTTTTTGGAAGCGA
>JAPSKG010000263.1 GCA_031177795.1 Domibacillus sp. | reverse complement strand
GGATGCTTTTTTTGTTTACTAAATTGAAAGAAACAAAGAAATGTTTTTATCTTTCAGGTTTTGCCGGCTCTGATACGTCTTCCAGAGCAATGTCGGCATTTTCATATGAACGGTCTTTTACAGCAATATCGCCCAGTGACACAATGCCGGCTAACCGGTCGTTTTCAATAATTGGCAACCGGCGAATTTGATGCTCTGCCATTAGATTCGCTGCTTCTTCAACAGTCATGTCTGCTGTTCCTGTGATCACATCAGAGGAGAAAACGTTAGATATCGGGCTGTCAAATGAGACTTGCTCCGCAACACCGCGGATAACAATATCACGGTCTGTTACGGTTCCTTTTAAACGTCCGTCTTCGACAATTGGAATCGAACCTACATCAAGGTCTTTCATTTTTGCCGCCACTTCCTGGATCGTGGAATTTGGAGAACATGTTTCAACGTCTGACGTCATAATTTCTGTGACCTTCATTATTTTCTGCCTCCTTTTTCTGTTTCTCGTTATTATCTTTAACCTTTTTTAAAGATGGCAAACGTAATTTAAGTAAAAGAATCTAAGAACTTTGCGTTTATTTAAACAATTGGACAGTTAAACAACGTGTTTTTCCATTTTTCTATAGCGGGCATAACAACGTTCCACACTAATTCTGCTTCTATTTAGCTTTTCAGCAATTTTGTTAAAGTCCGCTCCTTCTTTTTTCCATTTAAAAAGAAGTTTTATTTCTTTTGTTGTCCATCGGTTATACGTTTTTCGCTGTGTTTCCATATTGCTTTTTCGGGCTTTTTCTACCCAGTCAGGTTCAGGCGGCAAAACATTTTTTTCAATGCAAGTAAAATCAATTTTTTCCTGGTTTTGTTTAGCCCATTCCCAAAAGGCATGAACATCAATTAAATAAAATTTTCGTTTATAAGAAGTAACACGGCTTTTTGCTTCAAGGCTATGATGCTGAATCCAATGATGCACCGTTTTTCCGTCTACTTGCAAGGCATTGGCCAGTTCTCTGGTCGTTAAAAGCCCCGTTGCTTTTTTTGTGTTTCCAAGACCCATTTTTTTCAGCTTCATTAAAACGGCCGTTTCACTGCGATTCAGTTGTTTCGCCATGACGGACAAAGACTTTTTACCAAGGCTTTCTTGTAAAAAAGAAAGGTCGTTGTCTGTCCATTTTCGACTCATCTTTATCGCCCCGCTTTTTTATATTCATCAATTCTTCGATAGGCCAAATTAATCAAACTCGCATGCTGTGTTTTTGCAAATTATGAGACGCAGTGAGTTGAAGCTGTTTTATTTTAAGCCATTCTCTTATCTTTACCCTTAAAAAACCTTTCAGAAAACGTTTAAATAACAAAGCTGAATTAACGTTCCTTTTTCTTTAACAGGCAATCAGCTTATACAAATTTTCCCGTGTTGAATACCTTAATAAAGTAACTCTTTAAAGGAGGATTTTTTAAGATGATGGATCAAAACTTAAAAGAACTTTTGGATATGGCGAGCTTGTATAAACTATTAGCGAAAAAATATGAGTATGTGGATCCGCAAAAACATATGCACTATGAACTGCTTCATCTTCAATTTGTCGCTCAGTTAGAACAGCACTACATGATGTTGGAAAAACATCAAAAACCATGCGGCTGTTCGGGCGGACATCGTCAGCCGAAAATGTACTGATTCACAGAACAAGCCGGGCCTTAAACGGCTTGTTCTTGCTTTGCCAGCTTTTTATTTTTACATACTTGCCGGCTTAGCCTGCTTTCTTTTTAACAAACCGATAAGCAAGCCAAACAGCGGCATTGCAAACTGCCAAACCGATAAAAGCCGGCAATATCACGGCTGTTCCTGAACCGCCGCTTGCATAAACACTCCACAAAACTTTAAGCAGTGCAATCAAGTTGATCACAAGGATTCCGACTTTCCAGGAATGCCTCCAAAAAGCAAAAGCTAATGCGTACATGGACAGCGGAACCAGGGAGGAAGCCAGCAGCTTCATGAAAGTCCACTCCCCCATTAAATAATCCCATTCCATCGCTAAAAATCCTTCCACTTTTGGATTTATTGCTGCCGGTTTAGGAAACCAAAACATACTTGTCAATAAAGCAAGTAACGTAATGATGATGCCTACAACGCTTTTTTTATACGCAAAAAAACAAAACGGCAATAAAAACAGCGGGCGGATATACCAGCTTAAAATGTTGTGATGCCGTTCAAATGCCCATGTTAAAAAGCTATGAAGAACATCCACAGGTTTTCCCTCCCTAAAAGAACATAATCCCGCCTTATTTCTTTACCAACATACAATATTATTCATTTTGCGGAAATTGAGAAGCCATCTTCCTTTTTTTATGCAGGGGGCTGTAAATGCCTTTTTTAACGAACATTCGCCGAAATGAAAAAAGCCAAATCAACCACTGATTTGGCTTTTTTCTATAAAAAATAAAATGGCTTATTTCGCTTCAGCACGCACTAGCGGAGGAAGCACGACGTCTAAGGAAACCTTTTTTGTTTTTCCGTTCTTTACTTTAAACGTGTAGTTGACTGCCGCTTCTTTCCCGTTTTCTTCATCAAAATACACAACGGCTGTATACCATCCATCCGGCAAATACATGCCAAATTTTCCGTTTTGCACGCGGGCACGGTATTCCCACTCTTTCGTCCCATTTTTCGTTTTTAGCAAAAGATGGCCATTTATTGTTTTGTCGT
>JAPSKG010000262.1 GCA_031177795.1 Domibacillus sp. | reverse complement strand
TTGCTTTAGTTCCCGCTGGCCTATTTTTGTGTAATCTTCAAGAATTGTTTTTAAGTCCTGGTCTTTTGCTAAAGTGCTCATTGTATATGCTTTTGTCATGCAAACACTTTTAAAAACAAGCAACTCATGCATTTCAAGTGCTTCATGTTGGCTTAACTGCCTTTCCATCGCGTTCCTCCCTGATTCGTCATGTACGATGTTTAGTTTGGCTTTTAGCTTGTTCCTTATTCAGCAAGCGATTCGGTTTCATCGGTGAATAAAACAAAAACAGCAATGGGAAACTGAAAGATGTAATGAAGGAAATGAACGATTAGGGGGGAAAACATGGAGCAACAAGGAATGGCTTTTCACGAAACAATAGACCTGCACGAAATGGTAAACTTAAAAACCCTGTGTGTGCTTAAATCAAAATTAATGCAGGGCGTTTGTTTCGACAGTGATTTAAAAGCGATGCTGAACAAAGATGTAGAGTTGTCAGTCCGTCAGTTAAATGAATTGCTTCAGCTTTATAAAGGAGGCCGGACGTTTTGACTTTAGGAGGCGCCAGGGATTTAGAAGATTATTTAGATCCAATTAATTCAGTAGGGATGCCAGAGCTTGCTGACTCCGCCATTGCACTTAATTTGCTGATATCCGCAAAAAATGGGGTCAGAAATTATGCAGTCGCTTTAACCGAATCTCCAACACCAGAAGTTCGTTCCGTGTTAATCCGCCAGTTAGAAGAAGCGGTTGATTTTCATGGAGAAGTAACAGAGCTAATGATGCAAAAAAACTGGTTTTATCCGTATAACATTGATAAACAAGTGGAAATAGACGTTAAATCAGCTGAAAATGCGATAGATATTGCCAGGCTGCCGCTGTTTCCAGAGAATACAAACCGTAAAGGGCTGTTTCCAACCCCGCCAAACTAAAGAGAATGATTTCGGAGGAGGCTTAAAGATTGAAAGCAGTGACCTTTCAAGGCATAAAAGACGTAGCGGTTAAAGAAGTACAGGCACCTTCTATTCAAAAATCGGATGATATTATTGTCAGGCCGACTTTAACGGCAATCTGCGGTTCTGATTTGCATTTGCTTCATGGCATGATTCCTAATCTTCCCCAGGATTATATTATCGGCCATGAACCGATGGGAGTGGTGGAAGAAGTTGGTCCAGCAGTAACCAGGGTGAAAAAAGGGGACCGTGTTATCATTCCATTTAACGTAAGCTGCGGAGAGTGCTGGTTTTGCACAAACCAGCTGGAAAGCCAATGTGATAACTCCAATCACAACGGCGAAATGGGTGCTTATTTTGGCTACTCCGGGACAACAGGAGGTTATCCTGGCGGACAGGCGGAATATATGCGTGTTCCTTTTGGAAATTTTATACCGTTTAAAATTCCTGAAAACAGCGAAGTGGCAGATGAAAAGCTTGTTCTTTTATCGGATGCTGCCTCAACGGCTTACTGGAGTGTGGACAATTCCGGGCTAAAAGAAGGAGATACAGCCATTATCCTGGGCTGCGGCCCGGTTGGCCTGCTGGCACAAAAGTTTGCCTGGCTAAAAGGGGCAAAGCGCGTGATTGCAGTTGATTACGTAGAATACCGCCTTTTACATGCCAGGAAAACAAACAAAGTAGAAACGGTTAATTTTGAAAGCGAAGAAAACATCGGAGAGTACCTGAAAGAAATAACGCATGGCGGGGCAGATGTGGTGATTGATTGTGTTGGAATGAGCGGGAAACCGACTCCTCTTGAATTTCTTGCTATTGGAATGAAGCTTCAAGGCGGGGCAATGAGCGGGCTTGTTATTGCCAGCCAGGCGGTTCGCAAAGGCGGAACAATTCAAGTAACCGGCGTTTACGGAGCCAGATACAATGCGTTTCCGATGGGTGATATTTTCCAAAGAAATGTAAATATTCGTACAGGCCAGGCACCGATTATTCACTATATGCCTTATTTATATCAAATGATTGCAGAAGAAAAATTTGATCCGTCCGATGTTGTCACTCACATTTTACCTCTTGATCAAGCCAAAGAAGGCTATGAAATGTTTGATACAAAAACACACGACTGTATAAAAGTGGTCTTAAAGCCGTAAAAAGAAGCAGTCCATTATAGGGCTGCTTCTTTTTTATATCCATCAACTACAAGATCAAGTTTTCCGGTAGCAGGATCAATAACAAGGCCATGTACAGGAATTGAATCGATCATTAACGGATGATCTTTCACCATTTTCACGCTGTGAATAACACTTTCCTCTACACTGTTAAAGCCGCTGAGCCACTTGTCAACGTCGAGCCCGGCTTGACGGAGTGTGTTAATGGTTTCTTGCTGGATACCGCGTTCTCTCATTGCTTCAAAAATAACATCACTTGAAAGGGAGCCCATACCGCAGTCATGGTGCCCGACAATTAATACCTCATCTGCCTGCAGCTGATAAACAGCAACAAGAAGGCTTCGCATAATAGAGCCAAATGGGTGACTTACAATAGCGCCGGCATTACGGACAATTTTAACATCACCGTTTTTAAAATTCATTGCTTCTGTTACAAGCTCTACAAGGCGTGTGTCCATACAAGTTAAAATAACAATCCGTTTGTCCGGGAATTTTGTTGTTTTAAACTTTTCAAACTCCTTGGTTTCTACAAATGTTTCGTTGAATGATAAGATGTCACTTAATAGTGTCATGTATCTCACTCCTCTCGAACTATTCATATTGTGAGTTATTTTATCTTTTTTTGTCAAATTATTTTCAAACTATTTTTTATGTTTTTTCTTAAACCGCCAATGGGGACAAAGCG
>JAPSKG010000261.1 GCA_031177795.1 Domibacillus sp. | reverse complement strand
TGATGCGATCGCTTCCTTTTGTGTTTTTTGCGCAAGGTGCCAGCTTGTCCATTTTTTCATTTCCGCTTCTCTACCTCTACACTGTTTAGATTTTCTGTTATTTTATCATAAAGCGGGGAAAGGTGCTCTTTACCTTTATCAAGAGCTGATCACGAAACTAAAAAAGCTCTTAGCTGATAACTAAGAGCTTTGAGTAAAAGTTTTTTTTATTTGTTAACCGCTATTAAATTTGCCTGGATAATATACCGGTCCGGAGCCAGGCCAATGTAGGTAAATGGATAACAGGTAATCAGTGTTAAAACGGATTGGTCTTTTTTGACAATCACGCTCCGGTCGTCTTTGTCTGTAATCCAAATTTTGTTGATTTCATATACATAAATGCTTCCATCGTATTTTAAAAGCAGCTCGTCTTTTTCTTTTAATTTGCCGAGTTTTGTGAAAACCGTATCCCGGTGGCCGCTTAAAACGGTGTGGCCGTTTCCATTGGGCGGTGTGGTCAGGTCACTTACAAACATGCCTACTCCTTTTTTTAATGTTTTCTCGTCAGCGCCCCAGAACACCGGGTATTTTTGTGTGATTTCAGGAATCACGAGAACAGCAACTTCTTCCCCCATTTGAACGTTCATTTTTGAAGCAGGCAGCGGGGACGTTTGTTCCGGGATGGCAGTCAGCTTTTCTGCTTTTACTTGCTGATATTGTCCGAGTTCTTTTTCAGATACGTATTGAATGGCATTTTTTCCATGGAGCCACTCTGTGAAATGGTAAACTCCCGAACAAAAGCCAATGATGATAAGCAATAAACCAATCCAGTTTCTCATGTTGATCACTCCAACTAAAAGGCGGCAGGATGTTTCCTGCCGCTTTTTTTTATGCGTGGTTTTTTTTGCTGCAGTATAAAAGAAAAGAACCTGCCATAACTAACCCGGCACTCAGAAGCGTGAAAAGCAAGCCATTAGAAGCGGTGTCTGGCATTTGTTCTCCCTGCCCTGTTTGAGAAGTTGCCGTGGTGCTGCTTGTTTCTGTTTGGTTTGTTTCAGAAGTTACGGCTGTGTTATTTGTATTGTTTGTCACAGTTGTGGAGGAGCTTTCATTTGTAACTGTTTGGCTGGAAGAGCTTTCCTGGCTTTCTACGAAACTATCGTACTCGCTTTGCGGCACTTCACAGGGCAAGCCGTCTCTGTCTCCATCCAGATTATGCGGGTCATTTGATGCGCTGTACCCATTGGTGTACCAAAATTGCATTAATTCTTGTTGATTGTCGGCAAAGTCGATACAGTTTTTCACATCCTTCGTTTCAGCGCTAGCAGTGGAGAAACCAGTGAATAGGAACGTACAAGTAATAAGGCCTGTCAGTTTCTTTTTCATTTTTTCCTCCTTGTGTTTGGATGATTATTCCTTCTACTACTTTATCATACAAAAAAAGGGTTTTTCTTTCAAATAATAACAGAAAAATCTGTCTGATTTTCATATATTACCCTATTTTTTTCTCAATGAGACCATTTCCAGATGCGATTCCAGTACTGGCCAACCGTTAATAAAACTTGTTTCTCGCAGTTTTTTTCCCGATTTTCTTTTCTCAATGCATTTGTTGGAATTTGTCGAACGAATTAGCTAGCAATTTAGTTAAATCTATTAGAAAATATTAAGGAATTATTTCCCTTTGGTATCTGTGTTTATGTTCTCTTGCGGATAACACTTCAACGATGATACAGCGGAGCTTCAGGAAAACAAATTCTACATTTATTAAAAAGGAGATTCCACATGTTACAATCACGTTTATTTAAGCCGTTTGCCGCCTCTCTTCTTTCGTTTTCATTGTTCGCCGGTTCTTTTTCATCATTCGCTGGTGAGCATTCAGTCCAAACCGCTGAAGCTGCTGTTCCCAAAACAGCGGTAAAAGTGACGGTAAAAGAAGTTGTCGATGGCGACACGATTAAAGTCGTATACAAAGGAAAACAAGAAACGGTCCGCATGATTTTGATTGATACGCCAGAAACAAAACATCCAAATAAATGCGTTCAATTATACGGCCCGGAAGCAAGTGCTTACACAAAAAAATATTTGCTTGATCAATCGAAAACGATCAGCATTGAACTCGATAAAGATACGCGTGATCCATATGACCGCCTTCTTGCTTATGTGTATGTTAACGACACAATGTTTAATGAATTGCTTGTGCAAAACGGACTGGCCCGCATCACTGTTTTTGAGCCAAACACAAAATACCTGGAGAAGCTTCAGGCAGTCGAAACAAAAGCAAAAGCCGCTAAAAAAGGAATCTGGTCTAACGCAAGTGCGATTAAAGGAGGCTGCGCGCCAAAAGCAGCCACTCCGGCTCCTGCTAAACCAGCGCCCGCTAAACCGGCTCCTAAAACCGCTCCTGTTGTGGTAAAACCGGCTCCAAAGCCTGCGCCTAAAGTAGCTCCAAAAGCAACAGCTCCAAAAAAAGAAAGCTTTAAAAACTGTACGGAATTGCGTAAAAAATATCCAAAAGGCGTTAAAAAAGGGCATCCTGCTTATGAAAACAAACATGACCGCGACAAAGACGGCTGGGCATGTGAACGCTAATAAACGTTATTTGAAAGCAAGCAAGACCAGCCGACTGCGGCTGGTCTTTTTTCTTTTTAAATTGTGTTCTTATTCAACCGTAAACCTTTGATACCCTTTTTTCATCGAATCCAATTCGTTTGCATTCACCGGCAGATTATTTTTTTCACAAAACTCGATAAACGCTCCGCAAGCTTTTTTGATTTCTTGTTCAAATTCTTTTTTAGGAATGGCCTCGCTTAAAACATCCCT
>JAPSKG010000260.1 GCA_031177795.1 Domibacillus sp. | reverse complement strand
ATTTTAAATTTCACTACCAGTATAGACCATTAAAGAAGAATTTATGCAAAATAAAAAATGGCCGAGGAAAACCTCGGCCCAACGGCAGTACATTAGGGTAAGTGGGGAGTGGTACAAGGAAAATATACCCTTTCTTATAAAACTTAAACAAAGTTATGTTTATGTATAGATTAGGCCATACTAAACAACAATAGCTGAAACTCCTGTATTCAAGCGGCGTGGAAGCAGGCAATGGCTTTAAAAGAAAAACAAAGCAGCTTTTAACTTAATAAATAAGATTCCTTATAAAAATTTGTATCCGGTTGTAGCTAGATGAAAAACAGCGGAGGTATCAAAATGTTTAAGCATGCGATTGTGAAAACACCCGGGAAAAGCTATGTGAATGGATTGACTACTGCAGATTTAGGAAAACCTGATTATGAAAAATTATTAGAACAGCATGATGCTTACGTTAAAGCTTTGAAAAAGTGCGGAGTAGACGTGACTCTTCTTCCGGCCAGTGAACAATTTCCAGATTCCACGTTTGTGGAAGATACCGCTGTTTTAACATCTGAATTTGCCGTAATTACAAATCCGGGAACACCTTCTCGAAACGGGGAAACGAAGGAAATAGAATCTGTTTTGAAAAACTTTTATCATACTTTTTATTTTATCCAGGCACCAGGAACTCTTGAAGGTGGCGACGTTTTACAAGTAGACAATCATTTTTACATTGGCCTTTCTAAACGGACAAATAAAGAAGGCGCACGCCAATTAAAAGAAATTCTTGACTCACACGGCTACACTGGATCTGTTGTTCCGGTAAATGATTATTTACACTTGAAAACCGGAGTTTCTTATGTCCAAAAGGGCTTAATGCTGGTTACCGGTGAATTCGTAGAACACGAAGGCTTTGAATCTCATGAACAAATCATTGTTCCGCCAAATGAAGATTATGCTGCCAATTGCATTCTTGTGAATGATTATGTAATGATGCCAAAAGGGTATAAGGAAACCAAACAAAAAATACAAGAAGCAGGACATAAAATTATTGAAATAGAAGCATCTGAATTCAGAAAACAAGATGGCGGATTAAGCTGTTTATCACTGCGCTTTTAGAAAAATGCTTTTGATAATTAGAAAAGGAGAAGATACTATGGGAAAAATTGAAATCGGCGACATTTTTACACTACTCGATGAAAACGATCAAGAGCAAGAAATTGAAGTACTGGGTACATTGCGGCTGGATGAAACAGATTATGTGGCTGTTGGCCTTTCAGAAGAAATTAAAGAAGAAGCAGACGAAAACATTGATATTTTCTTTTTAAAAGTGGAAAACGATGACCAGTTATCTACCATTGAAAGCGATGAAGAATTTGAAAAAGTTTCTGCCGCTTTTAAAGAAGCTGAAGAAAAATAAAGAAGAACAAAAAGAGAGAAAAACAACTTTTCTCTCTTTTTTCATTGATGAGTATTATATTGAACAAAGCGAGTGCTTTATAAAAAAAGCACTAGCTTCGATTTTTATTTGCAGTGCGAGACTTGTTCAAAAAACAAATTTGATAAGAGAGAAGCACTTATATCATAATAAAAGACAAGAATTTTAAAACCTGGCTAACCAAAAGCAAAGCTAAAAAGGAGAATGGTTATGGACTTGCAGCTTCAAGGGAAAAATGTTTTGATTACTGGTGGTTCTATGGGAATAGGCAAAGCAATTGCTCATGTATTTGTTTCAGAAGGGGCAAATGTAGCCATCGCTGCCCGGGGCATAGAAGCGTTACAAGAAACAAAAGAAGAGTTGGGGAGTAATACAGCTATTTTTCAAACCAACCTTTTACATGCCGAAGAGCGGGAAAAACTAATTCAGTCATTTGTTGAGCAAAACGGGTCAATCGATATTTTAATAAACAATGCCGGCGGCAGCAATGGCGGAAAAACGGTTGAAACCAACATGGAACTGTTTTATCAGGCAATGGAATTGAATTATTTTTCAGCGGTACATTTAAGTAAACTAGCGGTTGAGCAAATGAAAAAAAACGGGAATGGCGCTATTGTGAACATTACCTCTATATTTGGAAGAGAAAGCGGCGGAAAAGTAACCTATAACAATGCAAAATCTGCTTTAATCAGTTTTACAAAATCACTGGCAGATGAAGTTATCTCGGATGGCATCCGTGTAAACAGTGTGGCCCCGGGAAGTATTTTGCATGAAACAGGAAATTGGAAAAAACGGCTTGAAAAAAATCCGCAAGAAATAACCGAATTTGTTGAAAAAGAAATTCCTGCAGGGCGTTTTGGCACCCCGGAGGAAATAGCAAATGTTGTGGCTTTTCTTGCTTCTGAAAAAGCATCCTGGGTTGTAGGTGCAAGCATCAATGTGGATGGCGGACAATCCAAAATGAATTTTTAACAGCATTTATCAAAAGAGAAAAAAAGATTACTTTCCTTTCTATTCAAACTATGTGATATTCTTTTCTTTAGGAGGTTGAACAAACAATGAAGTTAAATGACTGGTTAAACAATGGCATTCCTGCTATTGTCGCATCACTTGAAGAAATAAACGAGAGCAGCCTTTTCATTGATAAAACAATTGGTTTTGCAGGGAAAGAAAGCATTTACCGCATTTTGCACCATTTCCGGTCTTCGCTGTTTCCAGGAGTGTACGATAAATGCCCGATAGATGAAGCAAAAATCAATGTAATTGTTGGCAACAACTTACGTACATCTGCTTTAGAGCTAAGTGAGTTAATTGAAAAAGTACTGGCCAATAAAAAAAGAGTTGAAAGTCAGCTTGAAGTGGAAAACGATATGTTTAAAGAGCAAGCAAATGAACTTGTTATGAATTTGAT
>JAPSKG010000259.1 GCA_031177795.1 Domibacillus sp. | reverse complement strand
GCCGCGAACGCGTGCAGTATCGCTATCAAATTATGCTGGAAGGGGAACAATAATGTTATATCCATCTATTGATAATTTACTTACAAAAATTGATTCAAAATATTCACTTGTCAGCGTAGCTGCCAAGCGTGCGCGTTATATGCAGGAAAACAAAGGGTCACAAGTACTTGAAAAATATGAGTCACATAAATTTGTTGGCAAGGCGCTTGAAGAAATTTACGCAGATGAGCTTGTAATGAAAAAGAAAAACTTAAATGAAACATATTCAGATGAAGTGTAAATAAAGCATAACGGAAAAGGGCGGCGGATACCGGCCTTTTCTTTTTGTATGCTATTCTTGTTTTTATAAATGACCGATTGGAACGGAGGATAAACGGATGGATGGAAAACGTATTCTTCTTTGTGTAAGCGGGGGTATTGCGGTTTATAAAGCCGCAGCACTCACGAGTAAATTAAAGCAGGCTGGAGCTGCTGTAAAAGTGGTAATGACAAAGTCTGCTCAGAAGTTTGTGACTCCAGCGACCTTTCAGGCTTTATCGGGCGAACCTGTTTATGTTGATGCATTTGATGAAAAAGATCCGGCGAAAATAGCACACATTGATATTGCTGACTGGGCTGATCTTGTTATAGTAGCTCCTGCGACAGCCAATCTGATTGCCAAGATGGCTCAAGGAATCGCTGATGATATGGTTTCGACTGTTTTGCTTGCCGGTAAGGCACCGCGGTGGATTGCTCCAGCAATGAATGTAAATATGTATGCCCATCCAGCGGTTCAAAAAAACATGGAAACGTTAAAGGCGTTTGGATATCGTTTTATCGAACCGGGAGAAGGATATCTTGCTTGTGGCTATACTGGTAAAGGGCGACTTGAAGAGCCTGAAGTTATCGCACAGCTTGCGGCTGAATATTTTGCCCATAAAGATTACAAGCCGCTAGCGGGAAAAAAAGTAGTGGTTACGGCAGGGCCCACACGCGAAGCTATAGATCCTGTCCGCTTTTTCACTAACAAATCCACAGGGAAAATGGGATACGCTATTGCGGAAGCGGCACGCGACCTGGGAGCAGAGGTACATTTGATTTCTGGGCCAGTGGCAATCCAACCGCCTTCGGGTGTATTAGTTTGTAACGTTGAAAGTGCAGAAGATATGTTTCAAGCTGTGATGAGAGTATACCCTGAAGCAGACATTGTCGTGAAAACAGCTGCTGTAGCCGATTATCGTCCGAAAATTGTGCATGACAATAAAATGAAAAAACAAGAGGGTTCTCTTTCTCTTGAACTTGAGCGAACAAAAGATATTTTAAAAACCCTGGGCGAACGGAAAGAACATCAATTTTTAATTGGGTTTGCAGCGGAAACGAATGACCTGGAAATGTACGCCAGACGAAAACTTGAATCGAAAAATGCGGATATGATTGTGGCAAACAATGTAAAACAAGAAGGAGCGGGTTTTGGCGGCGATACAAATATTATTACCATTTTTCATCGTGACGGTTCGTATAACGAATTTAATAAGATGACGAAAAAAGAAGCGGCTGTCCACATTTTGCTGGCAGCCATTGAGCGAATGGGTGAGTGAAAATGAAAATTGCCTCAGTCGTTGTTGACGTTGCAGTTATGCAAACCGACCGGCCGTTTGACTATGAAATTCCCGAAGAATGGCAGTCCGTTATTCAGCCGGGAATGCGTGTAATTGTCCCTTTTGGACCAAGGCATGTACAGGGCTTTGTGTTAGAAGTAAAAGAAGAAACAGCCTTGCGAAAGTTAAAGCCGATTGTTGAACCAATGGATATTGTTCCCGTGTTAAACGAGGAACTGCTCTCGCTTGCAAACTGGCTTACAACTGAGTCGCTCTGTTTTAAAATTTCTGCTTTACAAGTAATGCTTCCTGCCGCGATGAAAGCAAAATATTCAAAGAAAATACAGGTTGCAGATTTTGACCAGCTTGACCCTGCAATAAAATCTTTGATCAATGGGCGTGCAGAAATTTCCTGGGAAGAAGCTGTAGAAGCAGAATTGTTAGGACAAGTAAAAAAAGAAGTAAAGCGAGGCTCGCTTGACATTATTTACGCCGTTAAAAGCAAAGGGCGCAAAAAAACAGTCCGCATGGTGAAATGTTTGTTGTCGGAGGAGCAGCTTGAAAACAAAGTGGCTTCGCTTACAAAAAAAGCAGTTAAGCAAAGTGAAGCACTTCAACAATTTTCCGGACGAACAAATGAATGGATCCCATTAAAAGAAACAAGCATTTCTTCTGCGGTTGCGAAAGCATTAATTGAAAAAGGGCTTTTAGCAGAAAAACAAGAAGAAACCTACCGTGACCCGCATGCAGGGCATCAATTTACCCCGGATAAACCTCTGGCGCTAACCGATAAACAGCAAGCTGTTATCACACCAATTTTAAAGAAGATAAACGAAGAAGTGCTGGAAACTTTTTTGCTGCATGGCGTTACAGGCAGCGGCAAAACAGAAATCTACTTGCAGGCAATCAGCCGTGTAATTGAAAAAGGGCAGGAAGCAATTGTTCTTGTACCAGAAATTTCCCTTACTCCGCAAATGACCGATCGCTTTAAAAGCCGTTTTGGAAATGATGTTGCTGTTTTGCACAGTGGCCTTTCAATTGGTGAAAAATACGATGAGTGGAGAAAAATTAGCCGTAAAGAAGTAAAGGTAGTTGTGGGGGCACGTTCCGCTATTTTTGCGCCTTTTGAAAACATTGGTTTAATAATTATTGATGAAGAACATGAAACAAGCTATAAACAAGAAGAAAATCCGCGTTACCATGCCCGGGATGTAGCAATTGAGCGGGCAGCTTATTATCAGTGTCCGGTTATTCTAGGAA
>JAPSKG010000258.1 GCA_031177795.1 Domibacillus sp. | reverse complement strand
TCAAATCTATTAAAAAAGAATATTCTCTCATGTACAATATCTCATTTGAATAACAATTTTTGTGAACAACAGCCCTTTATTTACATCTTTTTTTCCTTTATGATGGTACATATGCACATTTAAACCTCAAAAAAGGCGGTTAGTGAATGAGAACGGTTTTTGGTTACGTACTCATCCTTTTGCTTATTCCTCTTTCTGTATTAACGTTTTACTATGCTAATGCCGAAGCCGGAAAAGTACAAAATTTTGATGACTACGTAGAAGAAAGAATAGTGATTAATGAAGTTGATCTGCCCCAGGCAAGCAAGATAAAAGATGTAAAAGGCGATGTGTACGTGGAACTTCATCAGCCAAATCGGATTGTTGTGGAAGGAAAGAAAATTCCTGTTTTTTTGAAAGAATTGTTTCTTCAATCCGAAGACCAGCATTTTTATGAGCATTCTGGTGTTGATGCATCAGCCGTGATTCGTGCTTTTATGGTAAACGCTCAGTCTGATGAGATTGAGCAGGGTGCCAGCACAATCACCCAGCAGGTTGCGCGCAATATTTATTTAACGCAGGACCGGACACTTGCCCGTAAAATTGCTGAAGTGCTTTATTCTTATCAAATTGAGAAAAAGCTAGAAAAAGATGAAATACTAGATTTATATTTAAATGTTATTTTCTTCAACCATAATGTGTATGGTGTAGAGGCAGCCGCCCAATACTATTTTAAAAAGCCGGTGGACAAGCTTTCACAGGCCGAGATGGCATTTATCGCAGCTATTCCAAATAATCCGTCACTTTACGATCCTGAAAAGCGCTTTGAAAACACGAAAAAACGCCAGGAACGGCTTCTTGATATTATGGCTCGAGAAAAATTTATTACAAAAGAAGAAGCTGAAAAAATTAAAGCTGAAAAAATTACGTTAAAAGTCCGGAATCGTTTGGACAAATATCCGGATTATTCTACGTACGTAATGGAAGAATTTAAAGATCTAATTTCAGAGTCGGAAGGATTCGACCAGCAATTGATCAATGCTGAAGGTGACGCCCGCGATGCCATTCAAAAAAAGCTGAATGAACGAGTTTCAGAAATTTTAGCTTCCGGTATCATTATTCATACTGCTCTTGATCCAGAAATTCAAACAAAAACAGTCAGTGGAGTCAACAATGTCCTTGCGGGCTCATCTGTTCAAGCATCTGCTGCCGTCATAGGAAACCAGTCTCGTGATATCGTCGCTTTATCAGGTGGAAAAGATTTTCAAAAAACGGATTTTAACCGTTCTTTCCAAGGATATCGTCAGCCGGGCTCTACAATAAAACCGCTGCTGGATTACGCTCCCTACCTTGAAACATTTGGTGCCGGCGTGAACGATCTTGTTTCAGCAGACGCTTATTGTAACAGTTCATACTGCCCGAAAAACTATTCAGAAAAAGAATACGGGATGGTTACACTAAAAGAAGCACTTACAAAATCGTATAATACTGCAGCTATTCGTATTTTTATGGACACAGGCATTGAGCGCTCATTTTCTTATCTGGAAAAATTTGATTTTGACCGGGTGAGCCAGGAAGATTATAATCCGGCTGCTTCACTTGGCGGCATTGATGGGTTTACCACACTTGAAATGGCAGGTGCTTATACATCTTTTGTTGATGGAACCTTTAAAAAACCAAAAGCGATCAAGCGGGTTACCGATTTTAATGGGGAAACGCTGTATGTGTGGAAAGAAAAAGAGCCAGTACGGATCTGGTCTTACGCCACCACTCATAAAATGCGCGATATGCTGACAAACGTTGTGAAAAATGGAACAGGCCAAAAAGCAAACTTTGCCACCTCGTATATTGGAGGTAAAACGGGTACTACAAACAATGTGCGTGACCTATGGTTTGTTGGATTAACAGAAGGATATACGGCTGCTGTCTGGACAGGAAAAGACCGATATGAATCTGGTTATGACGGCGTCCGCTTTATAGAAAAATATGCGCCTCATCAATTAATCTGGAAGCGCATCATGCAATAACGTTATCCCGCATTTTAAAAATGCGGGATATTTTATTTTTAACAAAAAAAGGAACCGGGATAATCTCCAGTTCCTTTTTTAAAATTAAGCTTCGTCGTAAATTGGCACCCAGCCTTCTGTTGTAACAAAAATACGGATAGCAACTACTTTGCGATCTTCCATTAATGTGAAGTAATGACGCGTGTTAACCGGCACTGAAATTAAATCGCCTGGCTCAAGCTCTACATTGAAGAATTGGCCGTCTTTTGCTTGAATGGCAAAAATACCATGTCCGCTTACGATAAAGCGTACTTCATCATCTGTATGGATATGGATTTTTTGAAAGTTCTTCAATAATTCTTCCAAGTTTGGCGTGTTTTCAGATAAAGAAATAACATCATGAGCTTTGTAGCCGCGGCGCTCCGAAATATCTTTGATTTCTTCACTGAATGCATCAAGAATCTCTTGTTTATTTTCGTCTGTTAATTGATAGTTTTCACGCAAATGCTCTGGTAACTTTGTCATGTCCCATTTTTCATAAATTACTTCCTGTGACGTTAAAAACGCGTCAATTGCGTTTTTGTCTGTAATGCGTTCCCCTGTTTCTTGAAATTGAATAACTGCCATTTCTCATCTTCCTTTCAACATAAGTAGTTTTATATGCCATGAAAATAAAAATTCATAAGCTTCTAAGTATTTTTTTGCTTCAAATGCATCACGGCCCCATACGGTAATGCCATGGTTTTTAATTAAAACTGCTCCACTATCCGCTGATACGTGCTTGCCAATCTCTTTGGCAAGCGCTGGGATGTCAGCGTGATTGGGAATGATCGGCAGCGTAATAGATGCATTTTCTTCCCAAATCCCCAGCGCTTTAATAATTTCCTGTCCGGCAAATGTTACTTCGCCTAACTC
>JAPSKG010000257.1 GCA_031177795.1 Domibacillus sp. | reverse complement strand
AAAAAACCGGGCAGTATTTTCTGCACCTTTTCTCGAGGCGCCAGCCGGATGTAAACTGGGAAAACCCGGAGGTGCGCCAGGCGCTTTATGAAACTGTAAACTGGTGGCTGGACAAAGGAATCGACGGCTTCCGTGTAGATGCCATCAGCCACATTAAAAAAGTGGATGGGCTGCTCGATATGCCAAATCCGGAAAAACTCCAATACGTCCCTTCGTTTAACCATCATATGAATGTAACAGGCATTCAGCCGCTGCTTGAAGAATTAAAAAAAGAGACGTTTTCGAAATATGATGTGATGACGGTCGGGGAAGCAAATGGGGTAACGACTGAAGATGTTGAAGAGTGGGTTGGCGAAGAAAACGGCAAATTCAATATGATTTTTCAATTTGAACATCTTGATTTGTGGAGTGCAACCTCCAAAACAGGCTTTGACATTCCTGGCTATAAAAAAATCATGACAAAATGGCAAAAAACGCTTGAAAACAAAGGCTGGAATGCATTGTTTATTGAAAACCATGATAAAGCCCGGATGGTTTCAACGTGGGGCAACGATCAAGAATACTGGTATGAAAGTGCCACGGCATACGCGGCTGTTTACTTTTTAATGCAAGGAACACCCTTTATTTACCAGGGACAGGAAATTGGCATGACAAACGTAAAATATGAAAACATCGAAGACTATAACGATGTAGCCACAAAAAACATGTATCGCCTTGGCATTGCAGCGGGCATGCATCATGAAGAGATGATGGAAATCATCTGGAACTCAAGCCGTGACAACTCGCGCACACCGATGCAATGGTCAGCAGCCGAACAGGGCGGGTTTTCAACAGGCATCCCCTGGCTGAAAATAAATGAAAACTACAAACAAATCAATGTGGAAGACCAGCTAAAAGATGAAACATCGATTTTGTCATTTTACAAAAAAATGATTCAAATTAAAAAATCCAATGAGGTATTTACTTATGGTACATATGACGTACTTTTAAAAGATGATCCTCGTGTTTATGCTTATACGCGTACGCTGGATAAAGAAAAAATCATCGTTGTAGCTAACCTTTCCGAGCAAGAAGCAGTACTGCCTCACATTGAAAACGTTCAATATAACAGCAATAAACTGCTTTTAAGCAATATAAAGGTGGAAGAGCATGAGGCTGCTGCTGAGCTAATACTAAAACCATACGAAACAAGAGTATATCGCCTGTCTTAATTTGAAAAAGCGCCTCTAATAGCAGAGGCGCTTTTTTGTATAGAAAACACCATGTCAATAAAAAACCAATAAATTCAAATGTTCTCTTTGAAATTTAAAACAGTTCATTATCCAACAGTTTTGTTTTTTGTTTAAATGTTTTTCAAAAACATTTTCAATAAAATCAAAAAAAGGACTGCCTTTAAGCACAAGGCAGTCTGCTTTTACTTAATAATCACTTCGACACCAAAATGGTCAGAGATCACTTGCTTGTTGTGTCCGTTAAAAACAACTGCTGATGATGTAACTGGTAAAAGCTGATTAACAAAAATATAGTCAATCCGCAAATTTCTCGCATTTTGATCCCATCCATCAATTTTTCCTTTAACTGTAAAACCGTCGTCTTTTTTCTTTGCCAGTTTGTACGTATCTTGAAAACCTGCTTGAAGCAGATAATCATAAGTTTCACCGCGAATCGAAGCATCGCCGTTGAAATCACCCATCAAAAAAGAACATTCTGATGGAGCGATTTGTTGAAGTAAAAGGTCCAGCTGGCTTTTTGCAGGTTCTTCATCATCATGCCACCAGCCAAGGTGGCATGAAAAAAAAGAATAAGGCTTTCCATTAAAGTCAATTGTCGCTTTTACAATTTTGCGGGTTTTCCAATTGGAAAGATTATGGCTTTCTGTGATAAAGAAAGCTTCACTTTTTAATATCGGATGCTTTGTTACGATGGCCAGGCCTTCTTCATAAATCTCATAACCAATGTGGCTGATGTCCCAAATAAAGGTGTAATCAAGCTGGCCAAGCCGGTGTAACTCTTCTACCAAAAGCTTAGCGTAGTTTTCATGGCTCGCTTTATTAGACTGGCTTACTTCCTGTAAAGCAATTACATCGTAAGAATTTTCAGACACAGCAGCAGCTAATTCTCTTAGTTTTGCATAAGGATTTTCTTCTTGCCAGGAATGGCAGTTTAGTGTTAATAATTTCATTTTCAGGCTCCAAGATAATCTTGAACATCAGATTTAATTACGTCCGCTTTTGGTCCGTAAATGGCTTGTACGCCTTTATCTTTTAAAATTAAACCAAGTGCGCCTGTTTTTTTCCAATCGGATTCTGGTGAGACTTTTTTTACGTCTTTCACTGTAACACGAAGGCGCGTCATGCAAGCATCAATATCTTCAATGTTTTCTGTTCCGCCAAGAAGGCCAACAATCGCTGAAGCAACAGTGCCTTCTGCAGCAGGAGCTTTGCCTGCTGTTTGCGCACTGGCAGGTGTTTCTTCTTCATCTGTGTAGTTGCCGGCACGTCCTGGAGTCGGAAAGTTAAACTTTTTGATCAAGAAATTGGCCACTGCGAAGTTTAAGGCAAAGAAAACGGTACAAGTAAACACAAAGTTAATGATATCTTTTAGTAATCCCGCTTTTGCGGCCATCGGCACACGCACCAGGAATTCAATAAGTCCAAATGAGTGAAGGCGCAAATTAATAAAATCCGCTACCGCAAAGCTTAACCCGGATAAAACAGCGTAAACAACATATAAAAGAGGAGCAGCGAACATAAACATAAATTCAATAGGTTCTGTAACTCCTGTTAGGAAAACGGCAAGTCCGGCAGATAAAAACATCGGCTTGTACTTAGCTCGTTTTTCTTTATCTACGTTTTTATACATGGCAAGAGCAATACCAACAAGTGAAGCGGTCGATAAAATCATTTGGCCCACTTTAAAACGGCCCGGTGTAACCTCATTAAGCAAAGCATTGTATG
>JAPSKG010000256.1 GCA_031177795.1 Domibacillus sp. | reverse complement strand
GGAATGAGGCTTCCATCTTTTTTTTGCCGTTCCGTCTCGAATCGGTTTATTTTTTTTTCTGAAAAGGTGAGCTGGGAAAGGCGGTGTAGTTCTTTCTTGTGCTTTTCAGGCACATTTGGAATTCCTTTTCCTAGTAACTCGTTTTCCTGCCAGCCAAACAAATCCACATACGCCTGGTTAACGTACGTTAACTGGCCTTGAACATTCATTGTTGAAATGGCATCGGCAGTGTTGTTCGCAAAAGATTCCAGCAGCCCTTTTGTTTCCTGGAGCTCTTCAAGAGCTTGTTTCAGTTCTGTAATGTCATTGCATGAAACAATGACTTCGACTACTTGGCCGTCCTGAGAAATCGGCTTCATCTCCGCCAGATAATGAATGCCGTTCAGTTCTCCTTCGTACGCTGCTTCCACTCCGTTCCATCCTTGTTCATAATAAACCGCTTTCTGGGCAGCTTTTTCCGGCGGCAAAAAGTCGTTTAAGGATTTGCCGATCCAGTCTGCCGGTTGCAGCCCTGCTTTTTTCAGTAATTGACCGTCTCCGAATGTATGAATAAACTGGCCGTTTTCTTTCTTAAACTTAAAAATCGCGCCTTGATGGTTTTTAAATAGATGTTCCATTTCCTTATGGGTGTCATGAAGAGCTTGTTCCATTTGTTTTTCATAAGTAACATCGCGGGCAATCCCGTATACACCTACTACCTCTCCGTTCACCACAATAGGAAGATTGGTGCAGCTGATATGAAGCTGATGCCCATTTCTATGTGCGATTTTACATTCATAATGCTGGACGATGCCTTTTTTGGCTTCATTGAAATGATACAAGACCTTCTTTTGATCTTCAGGGACGGCTAAAGAAAGAAAAGGGGTACCGAGAAGCTCTTCTTTGCGGTATCCAGATAACGGCTCCGATCCTTTATTAAATCCGATAAAATGGCCTTCTAATGAAAAAACATAAATGGAGTGGGGATAATAATCAAACAGTGATTTAAAGCGCTGTTCGCTTTCTTCAAGCCGATGCCCAAGCTTGATCCGCTGTTCCCGCTCAATCGCAAGTCCAGCCAGACTCGCACAGGTTTCCAACATCTCTATTTCATGAGCGGCGGGCGTACAAACTTCGGAGTGATACACCGCAAAAGTGCCGGCAACATGCCCATCTATTAAAATAGGGACGGACCAGCAAGCTTTTAGCCCAAACTGAAGGGCATCAGCACGAAAATCATCCCATAGCGGATTTTTCTCAATATCGGATACAATAACCGTTTTTTTTCGGTAAACCGCTGTCCCGCATGATCCGGCTTTTGGGCCTGATTGAATCAAATGAATCGCTTGCTGGTATTTAAGTGGAAGATTTGGTGCGTGTTCAACGGCCAGGCGGTTCCCTTCAACGACCGTTAAAAGAGAACAATACGTTTTCCGTTTAAAAAGCTTCTCGAGTTGTAAAGACAAAAATTCGATTACTGTACGGAGGGATTTTCCCCGGGCAATCATTTGGATCATAGAGGTATGTAAATGGGCGCTGGATTCAATCTCACCCCTTGAAATCACTTGTTCATTCAAAATAGCTTTGCACCTGCTTTCTTTAAAGAGCTTCATCAATTTTCTATTATCAAAGCCATTGTCCACTGCAAAACAAGTTTTTGCGTATAGCTGATCTTCTTATTCTGAGCTTTGTACGGCGCTTGTTTGTTTTTTGTTTATTATAGCTTTTCCGAACGAGAAAACCCACCAAGGGCAGCAGCCCGCCTTTAGCCGTGGGAAAAGTCAACAGGCGGATTATAACACAAATCGATGAAATAATAGGCATTTTTTTGGATTTGCCCATCCTGCTTTTTCATTCCTGATTTTTTCTTCGTATGATTGCATATTCTTTAGAAGGACATAATGGAAATATGTCAATAAGGAGATGAGGAAAAGCGCAAACCGGGCATGGTATTTGTTCTGTTAATAACCGGTACGCTGAGTATTTCCTTTAAGCCGCTGTTCCTGTTGAAAAATAATGCATGAGCGATTGATGCAAACAGCTAAAAACAAAAGAGATGAAAAGCAAGGGGGGAAGGCAACCAAATGAAACGATGGATCGTTGGTTTTTTTAGTGCTGCGTATGTTTTTTTCATGGCTGTGCTAATCTTTTTTTATTATACGGATGGTGAGTATAAAAAAGCGCTTGTTGCAGCAGGCGGCGTGATATGCGGGGCCATTCCTCTTGTTTTAGCCCTTTTTGCCAGGATCCCATTTAATTTGCCCCTTGTCCTTTTTTATTTTATATTCCTCGTGGGTTCGCAATACTTCGGATCGATTTTAGGATGGTATGGGCTTGGCTGGTGGGATTTCTTTATGCACGCCATGAGCGGTGTTCTTCTTGCATTAGCCGGCATTGCTTTATATGAGCGCTTCGTTGACAAAAGAGCGGGAAAAGCAAGCTTGCCCTGGGTTGTCGCTTTATTTACTCTTTCTTTTGCGGTGCTGGGCGGCGTGGTGTGGGAAATTTATGAATTTGGCATGGATCAATTTTTCGGAATGACGCTACAGGGAGGCGGAAACCTGGATACGATGGAAGATTTAATTGCCGATACGATTGGAGGAGCCGTTGTTGCGTTATGGGCGGCTGGAAAAAATCGCTTCAATAAGTTCGGAAACGAAGAAAAACAGCGATAACTTTTGCACTGCGCCGTATTTAAATGGCATCAAAGAAGGCGGTAAACTCCTTTGTTTTGATTGCTGTGAATAGAAAAATAAACTCCCTAAAAATAGCCGCACAAATCATGAATACGGTTTAAGCTGCTGTAAATCCTGTGATTTATGCAACAATCTTCGCTTTTTATTGCAAAAAGACCGGCTCTCCAAAAAGAACCGGTCTGAATTGTTTCATATCGTATGTAAGCCGCTGTTGCCGTTAAATAGAAGAAAGTTTTAAACCACCACTTCTCAAAGTGGGTGTTCGCAGAAGCCTTCCTGCTTGTCCTCATTG
>JAPSKG010000023.1 GCA_031177795.1 Domibacillus sp. | reverse complement strand
GACGTATTATAATCATGCTTTCTCAAAAGCAGACCGGGAATTTTTAATTCAGCTTGGCCGTGTAAAAGATGCATTTGAGCTGGATAAAATGTTTTTTATTATTAATGCCATCGACCTTGCTGCAAATAAAGAAGAGTTAAGTGAAGTGAAAACATATGTCCGCGACCAGCTGCTGCAATACGGAATCCGTTTCCCAAGGCTTTACGGGGTTTCAAGCATGCTTGCTGTGCAAGAAGCAATGCGGGAAGAATGGGATCATCCTCAATCAGGGATGAAACAATTTAAAGAGCCATTCCGGACATTTTTATCAAATGACCTTGCTCAAATGGCTGTTCAGTCTGCCCGGGCAGAAGCCAGCCGCGGCGTTCTTCAGCTCAAAAAATTAATTGAAACAGCAAAACAAAACCGCAATAACCGAGAGCAGAAAAAAGCGGAACTAAACGAGAAGCAGTTTCAAATGACTGCAGCTATTCAAGGGGAAACAGCCGACTTAGAGAAAAAGCGGATGTCGCAGGAGCTCGGGGAACTTGTTTACTATATTAAACAGCGCGTGTTTTACCGTTTTTCTGACTTTTTCAAGGAATCGTTTAATCCGGCTACTTTAAGCAGCCAAAGCGATATAAAACAAGCTCTTCAAAAAGCACTAAGCGAATTGCTTCAGTCGGTTGGCTACGATCTTGCACAAGAAATGCGTGCTACATCAATTCGAGTGGAAAATCACGGAGTAAAGCTTCTTCAAGAAAAACATGAACGTCTGGCAAATAAAGCAGCAATGATTGAATCCGAGCTGCTGCTTTCCCTTCCTGACGCGGGGAAAATGGAAGTTCCAGATTTTCAAACAGCTTTTAAAAACATTTCTTTTGAACCATTTGCAAAAGCACTATCATTATTTAAAAACGCAAAGTCGTTTTTTGAGAAAAATGAAAAACAAAAAATGATGCAGGAGCTTCAAAGCATTATTGAAAAAATGGCAGATCAGTATTTGGATGAACAAAAAACAGCTTTAGAAAAACATGCAAACCTATTTATGGAGCAGGGAACGGAAAAAGTGAAGAAAGCCGCGTCTCTTGATGTAAATGAACAGTTTGCAGCTTGGCTTGAAGCACTGGAGCACAGTGAACAAATTGATGAGTGGGAAACGATTCTTCGTGACATTTCTTAATTCGCGTTTTCATGCTTGTGCAACATGCCAGCATTTCCAGGCGGAAAAAAAACCTGCTAAAATGATGTATACATGCCGACGGCTCGGGTTCGAAACGAATCCGGGCTACCGGTTTACCTGCTGGAACCCAAAAGAAAATGTTCAAAAATTAATGGAAAAGGAGCGGTTAAATGATCGTCACAGCAGAATGGCTCAACAATCAA
This sequence comes from Domibacillus sp., assembly GCA_031177795.1. Taxonomy (GTDB): domain Bacteria; phylum Bacillota; class Bacilli; order Bacillales; family Domibacillaceae; genus Domibacillus. Next base: position 14,882 of record JAPSKG010000023.1, on the reverse strand, counting down.
AAAAAAGACGTAGTGGTTTTTGACTGCCGGTTTAACTTGGCTGACCCTCAAGAAGGGGCAGCACTTTATGAAAAAAACCATATTCCAGGCGCTTTTTATGCGCACTTGGATCATCATTTATCAGGTGAAAAAGGAAAAATGGGAGGAAGGCACCCGCTCCCGGACATGCTGGAATTTAAAGCCTTTATGGAAAGCTGCGGTGTTTCGAATAACTCAACGGTTGTAGCGTACGATGACGGCGTCTCTATGTTTGCCGGAAGGCTTTGGTGGCTGCTTTCTTACGCAGGCCATCAAAAAGTACATATTTTAGATGGAGGTTTTGATGAATGGGTTGCAAAAGGCTTTCCTGTTACAGCCGAAACACCCAAACCGAGCTTTGCTTCTTTTGATATTGAGCTGCAGCCAAACATGCGCGCCTCTATTGAAGAAGTGGAGAAAGGCAAAGCCCGGTTAATCGATTCGCGTGCTCCAGAACGCTATCTTGGTTTAACAGAACCGCTTGACCGGGTGCCCGGGCATATTCCCGGAGCGGTCAACTGTTTTTTTGCGGAAGGTCTTAAAGAAAGCAGATGGAAAAATGAGGATGAACAAAAAGCCCGTTTTCGAGGTATCAAACAAAATGAACCCGTAATTGTGTATTGTGGTTCAGGTGTTTCCGCAACGCCAAATATTATAGCATTGAAAATGGCAGGATACACTAACGTAAAGCTGTATCCAGGCAGCTACAGTGAATGGTCAAGTGATCCGTCCCGCCCAATTGAAACGGAAAGGCGGAACATTGATGGGAAGTGAAAAACTGCTGCTTGTGGACGGAATGGCCTTGCTGTTCCGGTCTTTTTTTCAAACGGCGCCAAGCGGACGGTTCATGATCAATGAACACGGTGTGCCGACAAATGCTGTTCACGGGTTGATTCGCCACTTGTTTGCGGCAGCTGATAAAATTCGTCCGACGCACATTACGGTTTGCTGGGATATGGGAAAAGACACGTTCCGGACTGAGATGTTTGATTCTTACAAAGCGCACCGCCCTTCGCCTCCTGCTGAGCTTGTGCCGCAGTTTGCACTTGCACAGCAAGCTACTGATGCTTTTTCTTTACAAAATGCTGGAGTGAAAAACTATGAAGCAGACGATTGCATCGGAACCATTTCTAAACGTGCAGAAGGAATCGAAACCTACATTTTAACGGGAGACCGTGATCTTTTACAGCTCTTGGGCGAGCATCATTATGTTTGGCTTCTTCAAACAGGATATGGAAACTGGAAAGCATACGATGCATCGCTTTTTCGCGAGGAATACGGTATTGAACCGGCACAGTTTCATTTTGTAAAAGCGCTCATGGGAGATGCGGCAGACGGGTACCCTGGCGTAAAAGGCATTGGGGAAAAAACGGCATTAAAGCTTATTCAGCAGTTTGGGACTATAGAAGGTGTTTTGAACGGGCTGGATCAACTAACGCCTTCTGTCCGTAAAAAGCTGGTAGAAGGAACAGAAATGCTCCGTATATCAGAAAAATTAGCAGAAATCCATTGTGACGTGCCGCTTGACTGGACGTTTGACAAAGCGCTGTTTTCGGGTACAGATGAGCGGGCCCGCCAATTTATTGAAGAAAATGGAATGAAAAGCTTAATCAGGCTTGCGAGCCATACGGGATACACGGAAGAAGACCCATTTGCGGTTTACTAAATGAAAATAACGGCATGCCGGTAAAAGAAGAAAATATAATTAGCTGTAGAAATACCAATTCTTGATTATCCGACCTGTTGTCTGCCAGGCTGTATAATCACTTTTATTTTGAAGAACATAAAGCAAGAAGAGAAACAGCCGAAAAAGCCAAACAAAACGAGCGGTGCAAAGCCGCTCCGTCGTTTTTACTTATTGGCCCGTATTGCATTTTTTGCTTCCTGGTCGGCTTTATTTTGTTTGGATGGAATCCATTTCACAAAAAAAAGCGGAAATTCAGCTGCCAGAGTTAAAATAGCCAGCAAAAGCGGCTTGTATTGCTGTTTGTGGATATATTCTTTTTCAATAGCAGCCACAACAGTTTGTGAGTCGCTGCGAAGGGAAATGGTTTGTGCGCCTCTTTCTTTGCACAGCTCAAGCGCTTTAATCACAGCTGTAAACTCAGCTTCGTGTGTATCCATTTCGCCAAGCGGGATGGAAAACCGTTCTGTTTTTCCATCATACCGAAGAACAATTCCAGCGCCTGCTTTGCCTGGATCACCAGTTGAAGCGCCATCTGTGTATACTTCAAACATCTACATTCCCCCGATCTATTTACTATTATATTAAAGAATAGAGGGATTTAAATGCAAATGACAATTCGATTTTTATACAGTTTTAAAGGTGTGCAGACATTTTTTACATCGGAACCAATAGACCGCCAACTTGTTTTGAAAACTGCGGATGATTTATTGAAAACCGGACGGGTAAAAGAACTTGAAGTGATTGACGAAATGGGCCAGGAATGGACACTAAAAGAATTTAAAAAACTAAACGAACAGCTGGATGAGGAACCAGAAAAAATTACGCTTTTATTTGATGGAAGCTTTGATGTGGATTCTGGCGAAGCCGGTGCAGGAGCAGCTATTTATTATTCAAAAGGCGGGAAAAGATTTCGCCTGCGGGAAAATATGCGTTTTGATAGCCTGGAGTCAAACAATGAAGCGGAATATGCCGCACTTTATTTTGCTGTTCAAAAGCTTGAAGAACTTGGAGCCTCCAGCCAGCCAGTGACTATTTCAGGGGACTCACTGACTGTATTAAACCAGTTGTCCGGCGAGTGGCCTTGCTTTGAGGAAAGTCATGCCCGGTTTCTGGCACGTATTGAAGAAAAACTAACCAAAATGCGAATTAAGCCGCTTTACAAACCGGTTGATAGAAGGCACAATAAAGAAGCTGACCAGCTTGCGCGCCAGGCGCTTGAAGGAACAGTGATCCAGAGTCATGCTGAGATCGGGATTTAAGCTGAAAGGTGGAACGCGATTTTGAGCCGGATTGAATTATTTCTTGAAGTAGAAGAATTGATGAATACGTATTGCAAAGACTGCCTTGTGAAAGCGGCATTAAGAAAAGAAAAAGGCAAAATTGCTGCACATAAATTTTGTATTACGGAGTGCACTGTTGGGGAAAAATTAAAACAGTACGGAGAAAAACTTTCTTAAGCCGGATATGGATCCGGCTTTTTCCTTGTTTGCACTCCGAGCTTATAGTAAACTTTTATTGATGATAATGTCAGGGGGAATATCCTTATGCCGACACCGAGTATGGAGGATTACATAGAACAGATTTATTTGCTGATTGATACAAAAGGCTACGCACGTGTCTCGGATATTGCGGGGGCTTTATCTGTGCACCCGTCTTCTGTTACGAAGATGGTTCAAAAGCTCGATAAAGACGAGTACCTCGTTTATGAACGATATCGCGGCCTTGTGTTAACGGCAAAAGGGCAAAAGATAGGCCGGCGGCTTGTGGAACGGCATGATTTGCTTGAACGGTTTCTGTCGGTGATCGGGGTAAAAGAAGAGCACATTTATGAAGATGTAGAAGGAATCGAGCATCATTTAAGCTCGGATTCCATTAATCGCATTGCAGATTTAGTTGAGTTTTTCGATGAAGACCCTTCACGTATTGAAGCGCTGAAAAAAGTAAATGATCGAAACAAAGAATAATCCGTCCGGTTTTGGACGGGTTTTTTACACACATGGAGGAGGAGTCAATCATGAAGATTTTAAAAATTGAACCGACGCCAAGCCCGAATACAATGAAAGTGATTTTAGACGAAGAGCTGGCTGCCGGAAAAAGTACTAATTACAAACCGGATACGGCTGAAGGTGCACCGGAAGCAATTCAATCCATTCTTCAGATAGAAGGAGTAAAAGGTGTTTATCATGTAGCCGATTTTATTGCGCTTGAGCGCAATGGCCGGTTTGACTGGCAGGACATTTTGCCAAAGGTGCGTGCAGCATTTGGAGAGCAGGAAACGGAAACAAATTCGTCAAAGCCGCTCGACCGTTTTGGTGAAGTAGAAACATTTATTCAAGTGTACAAAGGCATTCCGCTACAATTAAAACTTGTTTCAGCAGATGAAGAAAAACGGGTGGCCATGCCGGATTATTGCCAGGCCGCCTTTCAAACATTAACAAAAGAAGGCGACAATTATATTTTGGAGCGGAAGTGGCAAGAGTTTGGCATTCGTTACGGCGAGCTGGAAGAAATGGCGCCTGAATTGCTTGAAGAAGTGCTGGCCGCTTACCCGAAAGAACGGGTGGACCGGCTTGTTGAAGCGGCTCAGGCAGGCGGGCCGCTTATCCAGCATAAAGAACATGGCATTAAACCGGATAAAGAGGCGTGGCTGGCCGAAACCGACTGGCGAAAAAGATATCAAAGCCTGGAGCAAATGCCAGACCCGGATTTATCTGATATGGGACTCTTAGAAGCAGCGCTAAATGATGAAAAAGCAGCCATTCGCCGTTTAGCAGCTGTGTACGCCGGAATGATAGAAGACAAACAAATTTTGCCAGTGTTATACAAAGCGTTAAAAGACCCGGCGGTAACGGTACGCCGCACGGCGGGTGATTGCTTAAGCGATCTTGGATTTGAAGAAGCTGTTCCAGCAATGATTGAAGCGCTCAAAGACAAAAGCAAAATTGTCCGCTGGCGTGCAGCAATGTTTTTATATGAAACAGGCAATGAATCAGCTCTTCCAGCTTTGCAAGAAGCGTCGGATGATCCTGAATTTGAAGTGAAAATGCAAGTATTAATGGCTATTGAGCGAATTCAAGGCGGAGAGCAAGCAAAAGGCTCTGTTTGGAAGCAAATGACGGAAGCACGCAACCAACAAGAACGAGGAGGAATGGAAAAATGAATGCATATGAAGAATACATGAAACAAATGGTTGTGCCAATGCGCACAGAGTTAACAAACGCAGGGTTTGTCGAGTTAACAACAGAAGAAGAAGTAAATGAATTTATGGAGTCAGCAGAGGGAACAACACTTGTTGTTATTAACTCTGTATGCGGCTGTGCTGCAGGATTGGCTCGTCCGGCAGCAGTACAAGCATCAATGAATGAGCCGTCTCCTGACCGTCTTGTAACGGTTTTTGCCGGACAGGATCGGGAAGCAACCGCTGCTATGCGCGCATGGATGCCGGAGTTTGAGCCGTCTTCTCCGTCTATGGCTTTGTTAAAAGGAAATAAAGTTGTTCACTTTGTGCCGCGCCATGAAATTGAAGGACAGGACTTGGGTGCCATTATTTCAAATTTAACAACGGCATTTAATCAGCATTGCCAGTGATTATTACAACATCACAGCGCGCAGGCACTGCCGTAAAAGAAAAAGCAGCATTGCTGGCGGAAACGTTTCGCGTGCCGTTTGTTGAACGAAAAAAGCAGCCGGTAAAAAAACTGGCTGCTTTTTATCAATGCCCGGTTTTGCTTTTGTCTGAAGAACGGATGGAACTGTACAGTGAAAAAAGTTCCACTCCATTTTTTTTTCACCCGGGTTCCGCTATGTTTCGGGTTAAACGGCTAATAAAAAACGAACAAGATGCTTTTGTACAAGCCTGCGGGCTGCACACAGGCATGACGGTTTTAGATTGCACGATGGGACCAGCAGCAGATAGCATTACCGCTTCAGCAGCTGTTGGGGAGCTGGGCTTTGTGCAATCACTTGAAGCAAACCCGGCTGTTGCTTGGATTGTCAAAGAAGGTTTAAAAACATGGATAGACGGACCCGACCCTTTAATTCAAGCAATGCGAAGAATCAAGGTAGAGGCGGCAGATTATCATTCTTATTTGCAGACAGTGCCGGATTGCGCATTTGACGTGGTTTATTTTGATCCAATGTTTGAAGAAGCTGTGGAATCAAGCGGAATTGCTCCGCTGCGGCCGCTGGCTTCTTATTCCGATTTAACGATGGATGCAGTAAATGAAGCAAAACGCATTGCGAAAAAACGGGTTGTTTTAAAAGATCACTTTCGTTCAGAGCGATTTGCGAAGTTTGGTTTTAACCAGTTGATTCGCAAAACAGCAGCGTTTCATTTTGGAACAATTGAAAAGGAGGAGTTGCGGTGAGCAGCAACGAACAGCAATATCTTGATTTGTGCCGGGACATTTTAAAGAATGGGAATAAAAAAGAAGACCGGACGGGAACTGGCACAATTTCTGTATTTGGCCGGCAAATGAGGTTTAATCTAGCAGAAGGGTTTCCTTTGCTGACAACCAAGCGAGTCCCGTTTAAACTAGTAGCATCAGAAATGCTTTGGTTTTTAAAAGGAGACACAAACATCCGGTATTTGCTGCAGCATAACAACAACATTTGGAATGAGTGGGCTTTTAAGCGGTGGGTAGAGAGCGACGAATATACAGGTCCGGACATGACAGACTTTGGGCGCCGCTCGCTGGTTGATGCAGCATTTAAAAAGCAGTATGACGAGCAAATGGAGCTTTTTAAAGAAAACATATTGCAAAACAAGGAGTTTGCTGCTAAATATGGCGAGCTTGGAGATGTATATGGCCGTCAATGGCGGGCATGGAAAACATCTATTGGAGAAACCATTGACCAAATCGGTGACGTAATTGAGATGATTAAGAAAACACCGGATTCGCGACGTTTAATTGTATCCGCGTGGAATCCAGAAGATGTGCCCTCTATGGCCTTGCCGCCATGCCACACCATGTTTCAGTTTTATGTAGCAGGCGGAAAGTTGTCCTGTCAGCTTTATCAGCGTTAACAATTGAGCGCCTTTACAGAGCAATCTGTATTGAAAAACTCTGCTAAACAGGGAAACTCTTGCAAATGCAAGACAATCCTGTGCTAAGTTTTATTTTTGCCTGGCTAAAAGTTAAGCAAAAATAAATAAATGCCGAACGACTATCCCGATAAGGGAGTAGGATTCAAGCGATCGGAATCCGAAACGCAGAGGGTCTCAAATCAAGAGATCATGATATAGTCTCATCTGCATAGTGATATGCAGCAGTTCAATTCGAACGGGTTAAGTTTAGCGAACTTAGCTGAAGGGTTTGTCAGGGGACGTTTTTTTAGGCATTCCATTTAATATTGCCGGATATTCACTTTTAACGCATTTAATCGCAAATGAATGTGGACTTGAAGCGGGTGAGTTTATCCATACAATTGGTGATGCACATATATACACCAATCACATAAAACAAGTGGAAACACAACTTTCGCGTGAACCAAAGCCGCTTCCTCATCTTGAACTTTCTAAAGGAAAAAGCTTGTTCAATGTAGAACTTGAAGACATAAAAATAACAGATTATGATCCGCATCCAGCAATTAAAGCACCTGTGGCAGTGTGAAAAGGAGGAAATAAGATGATTTCATTTATTTGGGCGCAGGACAAAAACGGGCTCATTGGAAAAGAAAACAACCTTCCATGGCATTTGCCGGAAGATTTAAAGTTTTTCAAGCAAACAACACTCGGACACCCAATTGTAATGGGGCGTAAAACGTTTGAGTCATTTGGGCGTCCGCTGCCCGGGCGTGAAAACATTATTTTAACGAGAGATCCTTCTTATCAAATGGAAGGGTGCACAATCATCCGATCCATTGAGAAAGTGCTGGATATGGCGGAAAAACAAACTGTGTTTGTGATCGGGGGAGCAGCTGTTTTTAAAGAATTTTTGCCGCATGTCGACCGTTTATATGTTACGTATATTCATCATGCGTTTGATGGAGATACGCATGTAGACTTTATTCCATGGGAAGAATTCCGGCAAATCTCCTGCACAAAAGGTGAAAAAAATGAGAAAAATCCTTATGATTATGAGTTTTGTGTGTTTGACCGGGTAACAAAATGATCAGGCAGCTCGTTTTTTTGGCTGCTTGATGATCACGTTAATTGCAGTGATCGCCAATCATGCCGGGACTAAAAGCAGATGGAAAAGAAACGGCGGGAATGGTACAAAAAAGTAGGGAAACGCAGCTGAAACAAGTGAAGGAATGAATTACCAGACGTTAAAAAAATCTTGATTTTCTCTTATTATTCGACGATAATAAAAAAAACTTTTAACTTTTATTTAAAGTAAAATGAAAACAAAAGGGGCAGGCTGTAATTTTTTTGTTTTTACTTTATTACATAAAAGCGTTTAAGTAAAGCAGAGGGGGTATTTATTATGGGTAATTGGAAAAAAAGCTGGTTGATGACAGGAGCAGCAGCTATGATGCTGGCGGCCTGCGGGGGCGGCGAAGAAAAAACAGAAACAAAGTCAGGCGGTTCGGAGGGCGGCGAAACGTTTAAAATTGGCGTAACGCAAATTGTGGAACACCCATCGCTTGACAATGCATATAAAGGTTTTAAAAAAGGGCTTGAAGAAGCAGGTGTTTCAGCTGAATTCGATGAACAAATTGCGCAGGGAGACCAAAATAACAATCAAACAATTGCCAATAACTTTGTGGCAGATAACGTAGATTTGATTTTTGCCAATTCAACACCGAGCGCAACAGCAGCTTTAAACGCTACAAAAGAGATTCCAATTGTATTTACGTCGGTGACAGATCCGGTTGCTGCGGGGCTTGTAAAAGATACAGAAGCGCCGGGAGGTAATGTAACGGGTACAATTGATTTGCATCCAGATGCGATTTCAAACACTGTTAAATTTATGGCCAAAGAGTTTGAAGGAAAAAATGTAGGCGTTATTTACAATTCGGGCGAACAAAACTCTGTGGCACAGGCAGAGCAGGTAGAAGCTATTTTAAAAGAAAATGGTTTGAAAATGGTGCCCGTAACTGTTTCTGCATCATCTGAAGTAAAGCAGGCAGCAGAGTCATTAATCGGTAAAGCAGATATGTTTTATATTTTCACAGACAACACTGTTGTTTCAGCCCTTGAGTCCGTGATTCAAGTGGCTAACGATGAAGATTTGCCTTTATTTGTGGGGGAAAAAGACTCGGTTGCACGCGGCGGCTTTGCAGCCTATGGTTTTAACTACGAAGATATTGGGAAAGAAGCAGGGAAAATGGCTGCGAAAATTTTAAAAGGGGAAGCAAAAGCAGGCGAACTGCCAGTGCTTCCACCGCAAGAATTAAAACTTGTGATTAACGAAAAAGCAGCCAAAGAAATGAATATTGAGATTAAAGAAGAATGGAAGCAGGATGCAGAGCTTTTAAAATAAAAATGGACAGTGCGCCTTTATCAGGCGCTCTTTTCATGCATATAGGAGGATTTTTTTATGATGACAGCGATGTTTGGCGCTGTAGAGTCTGGCGTTATATACGCAATTATGGCACTCGGTGTGTATTTGTCATTTCGAGTGCTTGACTTTCCCGATTTAACTGTAGACGGAAGTTTTGTGACCGGCGGAGCAGTAGCGTCTATTTTGATTGTTAATGGAACAAACCCATTTTTGGCTACATTTGCTGCTCTTTTTGCCGGATTTTTAGCAGGGTGTGCAACAGGTGTTTTGCACACAAAAGGCGGTATTAACCCGCTTTTATCCGGTATTTTAATGATGATTGCCCTTTACTCCATTAACTTGCGTATTATGGGCAAGCCGAATGTGCCACTTTTAGCGGAAGAAACTGTATTAACAAAAATCGAAGCCTGGTTTGCATCAGATTGGGGTATTTTGTTGTTTATGCTTGTTTTAGCCCTGATTATTAAATGGATTACGGATTTATTTTTAAAAACAGAAGTGGGCCTGAGCTTACGTGCTGTTGGCGACAACGAAGGCATGGTTCGCAGTTTTTCAGCAAATACAGGCTGGATGAAAGTGCTTGGTCTTGGCCTTTCAAACGCGCTAGTGGCATTTTCCGGCGCATTAGTGGCCCAATACAACGGCTTTAATGATGTAGGCATGGGGATTGGGATGATTGTTATCGGGCTTGCATCCGTTATTATCGGTGAAGCAGTCATTGGCGATTCGTCTATCGCCCGTGCCACACTGGCTGTTTTGGTGGGTGCTGTTTTATACCGTATCATTGTCACTTTAGCGCTTCGTATTGAGTTTCTGGATACAGGTGATATGAAGCTTATTACAGCTATTATTGTTATTATTGCGCTTATTTTGCCAAAAGTTTTGGATAAACAAAAAGCAGCAGCACGGAAGAAAAAGCGATTGCAGCAGTTAGGAGGCGATCCTGTTGCTTGAAATGAATCAAATTTTTAAAGTGTTTTACGAAGGAACGCCGGATGAAAAAATAGCGTTAAACAAACTGAATTTATCAATGAAGCCGGGTGACTTTGTTACAGTGATTGGCTCAAATGGTGCTGGAAAGTCGACTCTTATGAACGTTATTTCCGGCAAACTCACTCCCGACATGGGCACTGTCACAATCGACGGCACTAATATGACCTCTTTACCGGAACATAAACGCGCGGCCAAAATTGGGCGGGTGTTTCAGGACCCAATGGCGGGAACAGCGCCGACAATGACCATTGAAGAAAACCTGGCGCTAGCTTATAACCGGACAAAAAAACGGACACTATCATTTGGCGTAACAAAAAAGCGGCGTGACTTTTACCGCGAAAAATTGGAAATGCTGCATCTTGGCCTGGAAAACCGCCTGCAAGCAAAAGTCGGCCTTTTGTCTGGCGGCGAACGGCAGGCGCTGTCTCTTTTAATGGCGACGTTCACTGATCCTAAAATATTGCTGCTTGATGAGCATACAGCGGCGCTTGACCCGGCACGTGCTGAATTAATTACAAATTTAACAAAAGAAATTGTTGCGAATCTTGGCCTGACCACTCTGATGGTGACACACAACATGCAGCAGGCGCTTGATCTTGGCAATCGTTTGATTATGATGGACAAAGGCCGAATTATTTTTTCTGCCAATGAAGAAGAAAAACAAGAGTTGACTGTAGAAAAGCTTCTGGCAGAATTTCAGAAAATTAAAGGTGGAGGCGGCTTAAGCGACCGGGCGCTTTTATCGTAAAAAACGTTTTCTTTTCGGTACTGCGAATCTAGAAACCTGACATCAGGTTTCTTTTTTTTATTGTTTAAAAGTTTTAATTTAAGAGTTACGGCTGCTGCCGTTTCGCTGATAGCTTAATGGAATAATATAGTTATGACTAAAGAAGTGCTTAAAAAGCGCTTTTAAGAAAGGAGGGATAATGCTTGATTAAAATTAAAATTGATCCTGGCCATGGAGGAAAAGATCCTGGTGCTGTTGCAAACGGCTTGCAGGAAAAAGATGTTGTTCTTGTCATCGCAAAAAAAACTGCCGATTACTTAAATCGTCATTATGAAAATGTTCAAGCAACGCTTACCCGGTCAGCAGATGTTTTTCATGAATTATCCGTGCGGGCGAAAATAGCGAATCAAGACAAAGCCGATTACTTTGTTTCCATTCACCTTAATAGCTTTAAAGTGAGTTCAAATGGCTTTGAGACGTTTTGCCAGCCGGGTGCAGGAAAAGAAACCTCCGCGTTTCAACAAGCAGTGCATAACCAAATTTTTTCTTTTTTAAAACCATATGGAATAAAGGACAGAGGAATAAAACAAAAAAATTTAGCTGTGCTCCGCGAAACAAACATGCCAGCTGTACTAACAGAAAACCTTTTTGTCAGCAACCCGCATGAAGCAGCTCTTTTGAAAAAACCTGAATTTCTAGACGGGCTGGCGAAAGCACACGCGGAAGGAATTGCAAAAGGAGCCAGTCTGAAAAAGAAAACCTTGCCTGCCTCTGTACAGCCTTCTAAAACACAAACCCCTGGCTTATTCCGAATATACACCGGCACATTTGAAACAGAAGAAAAAGCAGAAGATGCTGCGAAAAAAAATAGCAGAACTTGGCTTTAAAACTTTTCACAAAAATAAACGTGCATGGACCGGGGTCTTTCATACAAAAGAAGCAGCAGAAAAAGCCCAAAAAATTATTGCCGAAAAATTAGGTATGAATCCAAAAACACGAAATGAAGAAAACTAGCAAAAAACAGCGAAAGTTTTTTTGATATATTTAAATGGGTCAAGAAAAAGAAAAATTGGTTTTAATTTTAAAAAAAAGAAAGAAAAAAGCCCGCTTTAATCCGGGCTTTTATTAAGTGATGCAATTGCTTTGTTGCCGATTTAAAAATGTTAATTTTCCAGCGAGATAAAAGTTTTATGAAAAACCTTTCATAAAATAAAATGAAAAAAGGCCAAGCCGCAGAAATTATAGAAAAATTGGAAAAAGTGCGTGCACAAACAAAACTGTATATTATGGTCGATCTTCTCGACAATTTAATAAAAGGCAGGCGGATTGGCAAATCACAAGGGTTTATTGGTTCATTGTTAAACATTAAGCCTATTGCTAACCTGGACATTGGCGAGCTTTCTCCCGTTTCAAAAGTGCGTTCTCACTCAAAAGTAATTCAGTTTTTTGTTACTCAAATTGAAGAAGAGCTTAAAGGAAAAACGCTTGTCCGGTTTTCAATTGTTCATGCAGGAAAAAAAGTGCATCATTTTCAGAAAAACTAAAACAAAGAGTAATTGAAGCAACAGGATATAAGGATATTGATATTTGTGTGACAGCTCCTGTTATTGCAGCTCATGCTGGACCGGGCGCCGTCGACATTATGGACCAGACAGAAAAAGGAGCAATTAAATCAATGATCAGATGGTAATATTAGATGATTTTTTGGTCAGAATTTCTCTAGTGTGGTCATAAGATAAAAAAACCGCTTATAATGAAAAGCCAGCCATTTTCTTTAAAACAGGGAAACTCTTTTCGAATGGGAGAATGACTGTAAAACGTGATATAATCATTCATTGAAAACAGATCACTTTCAACTCTGCCCTGAACGTGATACGATTTTCATAGAAATGAAAAATGAGGTGACCGAATTGAAACGAGTGGTGGCAGGAACTATCCTGGCCGCGTTTCTGACGGGGTGTGCAAATGGAACTGAAAAATTGGAAGAAGCGGCTGTGCCCAATGTGCCGCAAGATGTAACAATTGTTTCAATTGGGGACTCGTTAACGGAAGGAATCGGTGACATTACTGGATCTGGTGGCTATGTGCCATATTTGGAAAAGCAGCTTGAATCCTTGCGTGAAGTGGATGAAGCATCGTTTGTAAATTACGGAAAAAAAGGAAATCGTACGGATCAGCTGTTAAAGCGTTTGGAAACAGAAAGCATTCAAACAGCTGTTAGAAAAGCGGATTTTGTTATTGTCACAATTGGCGGTAATGATGTAGTGAAAGTAATCAAAGAAAATTGGTCCGATTTAACAATTGAAAACTTTCAAGCCGAAGAAAAAAATTACACAGAGCGAATTCATCAAGTAATGACTTCGATTCGTAGCATAAATGAAGATGCAGGCATTGTCCTGGTCGGTCTTTACAACCCTTTTGGCCGTGTGTTTATTGATACGGATGATGATGAAGAAATTGTCCGTGCCTGGAATAAGCGGGCGGAAGAAGTGGTTTCTTCCTTTGACAGGGCTGTTTTTGTCAACATTGAATCAACGTTTGGAGAAGGAAGCGACAATTTGTTTTATGAAGACCAGTTTCACCCCAACAATCTGGGTTATGAACAAATGGCCAAACGAATTTTCAGCACGATTAAGGGAGAAACGCTTGAGCAGTTAACAAACAATAAAATAATATGGGAAAATGAGGGATCGAATTGACAAAATGGAAAGCAGCTTTTTTCCTTTTATTATTTGGCATAGTTGTAGCAGCCGGGGTTGTGTTTTTTATGGTTTTAATGCCCTCGGGTGCAGAAAAACCGGCTCTGGCAGAAGCAAAAGGCGAAACCGCTTTTCAAATTACTTCATCAAAAAAAGAATTAAACCAGCTTGTGTCTTATTATTTGGAAAAAGAAGCAGACAGTGCACCAATTGACTATGACGTATATATAAGTGATAAAGTGGAATTATACGGATCATTCCCGGTGTTTGGTACAGATATTGATTACTACATGACATTTGAGCCAGAAGCGCTTGAAAACGGCAATATTGTTCTTCGGCAAAAAGGTCTGCGTGTTGGCCTTCTTGATATTCCGGCTTCTTACGTCCTCAAAACAGCAGATAATGCGTATTCTTTTCCGGAGTGGGTGCATGTTGTACCGGAGGAAGAACGCATTTATGTAAGTCTTGCAGATATCCAGCTTGATAATGGAATGCGTTTAAAAGCTGAAGCGTTTGATTTAATAAAAGATGAAATTCAATTTGCTGTGCTTCTTCCTGAGGAAGCTATTGAATAGGAGGCGGAAAAATGGAAAAAGCAATTTTTGCAGGTGGCTGTTTTTGGTGCATGGTGAAACCATTTCATGAACAGCCTGGAATTGAATCAGTTACTTCGGGCTACACGGGTGGCTACACGGAAAATCCAACTTATGAAGAAGTTTGTTCTGGAACAACCGGGCATATTGAAGCAGTGGAAATTACATTTAACCCGGATGTGTTTTCATATGAAAAATTACTTGCTGTTTTTTGGATGCAAATAGATCCCACTGATGCAGGCGGCCAGTTTTATGACCGTGGCAGATCTTATATGCCGGCTATTTTTTATACGTCTGGCAAACAAAAAGAGCTTGCCGAGCAATCCAAAAAAGAACTGGCGGAAAGCGGACGGTTTAAAAAGCCGATTGCTGTTCCTATTTTGCCGGCTGAGCCCTTTTATCCGGCTGAAACGTACCACCAGGACTACTACAAAAAAAATCCTGCGCATTATAATGCTTATCAGACTGGTTCGGGACGGGCTGCTTTTATTCAATCACACTGGAGGGACGTTAAATGAATAAAGAAGAACTAAAACAAAAGCTAACACCTATGCAATACAACGTCACACAGCAAAACGGGACGGAGCCGCCGTTTCATAATGAATTTTGGAATGAATTTGCAGAAGGCATTTACGTGGATATTATTTCGGGAAAGCCGCTTTTTTCATCAAAAGACAAGTACGATGCAGGCTGTGGATGGCCAAGCTTTACCAAGCC
>JAPSKG010000022.1 GCA_031177795.1 Domibacillus sp. | reverse complement strand
GGTTTTTTATTCTTCAGCAGATTTAGGTTCTTCAACAGCTTTTGGCTGGCCGTTGCTATTGCCTTGAACTTTATTGTTGTTTTCTTTGTTTGGTTTACCATTATTGCTGCCGGTTCCCGTTGTTCGGTTACCAGTATTTCCGTTGCCTGTAGCACCATTTCCATTTGTGTTATTTGTGCCGCCGCCATTTCCGTTGGCGGGAGTTGTGTTGCCGTTATTTGGTGTTTGGCTTTCCGTATCATTGGTGTTTGGCGCTTCCGGTTCCGGTGTTGGAGCCGGAGCTGGAGCCGGTTTTGGTTTCGTTTCCGTTTCCGGTTCTTCTTCCGGTTCTGGTGCTTCCGGTTCCGGTGTTGGCTCTACTTCCGGTTCTGCTGGTTCAGGCTCATTTGCTTCACCGCCGGGCACAGTAGCAGAAGTTGATGCAGAAGCTGCCTCTTGTCCATTCACCACGGCTGTGACAGTAATGGTGTAGGTTTCACCAGGTTGCCCGCCACTGAAAACGGTAGTGAAACCGCCGATAGTCTGGGTTCCAAGACTGCTTGAAACAGTAAATGAAGGGCTGTTATCACCGTTGTAAGCCCATGAAACAGAAATATTGCCTCCTTCATCTGACGATGCAGTTAAGCCAGTAATTTCACCTGCCACTGTTTCTTCTTGTTCTTCTTCGTCTTCATTTTCTTCATCAGTCTCAACTTTTTTTGGAGCGCGTTTCGGCTGTTCGCCGCGTATAAACAACTCATACGTCGTACTGCCGTCAGAAGCGCCTTCTCCTGCAACTTGAGCTGGATTTGAACCTTTGACAATTGGAAGTTCAACTACACTATCAGGCTTTTCAAAATCAGGTGTTTCAATATCTTTTGATACTTCTGTCATTAACTCTTTAAAAAGCTCTTTGGCAATTTGTTGGCTTTCTTTTGATAAATATTCTGTTCGGCTTTCATACCCGGTCCAAATGGCTGCTGTATACTTTGTTGTATAGCCAACAAACCAGGCATCAGGTGAAGCACTAGAAGGAAAATTGTATTTTTCAAGCTCGTCATCTGTGTAGTTGGTTGTACCAGTTTTTCCTGCCATAGGGAGATCAGGGATATTGGCTGCAGTGCCTGTCCCGTAATCAACGACACTTTTTAGCATATCTGTGATCATATAAGCAGTGTAATCACTCATGGCTGGTTCAGATTTCACATCATTTTCAACGACCGTTCCGTCTGCCAGGGTAACTTTTGTAACAGTATGCGGTTTGTTATAAATACCGCCGTTGCCAAATGCGGCATAAGCACCTGCCATCTGAAGCGGAGAAATGCCTTCCTCTCCATCCATTGCGCCAATTGCATAAGATTCAAATTCATTTTTTAAATTGATGCCAAGCCCCGCTGCAAACTTATAAGCATCTTCAAATCCAACTTCCTGGAGTGTCCGGACAGCCGGCGTGTTTTTAGAACGTGCGAGTGCGTCGCGCATGGACATCATCCCGGCATATGAGCCACCGGCATTTCCAACAGTGCCTCCGCTTGTATATTCAAGAGGGCTGTCTTCCAATTGCTCATAAGTTGACCAGTTTAAATATTCAATAGCCGGTCCATAATCTAAAATTGGCTTAATTGTAGAACCAGGCTGGCGTTTAATATCAGTAGCATAGTTTAAGCCGCGCTGCACTTCCTGGTTGCGGCCGCCGCCAATAGCGCGTATTGCACCCGATTGTGTGTCTGTTAACGCAATTCCTGCTTGAAACAGTTCGCTCGGATAGCTTATATATTTTTCACTGTTTAATAATTCGTACATATACATTTGTGCATCTTTATCCAGCGTTGTTTCGATGGTTAGCCCATCTGTATAGGCGTTGTAGCCCATTTGCTCCACTTCTTCAATAACAAGATCCACAAAAGCATCATATTCTTTTTCAACCCCTGTTTTGCTGACAGGCTTTTCAACTAAAAAATCGCTAATCGTTTCTGCTTGCGCTTCTTCCATTTCTGCTTCCGAAATTTTATTATGCTGGTTCATCAAAGAAAGAACAACGTCTTTTCGCTTTTCTGCTTTTTCAGGATGGTTGAACGCGTTGTAATTATTTGGGCTTTGCGGCATTCCGGCAATATAAGCCGCTTCCGGTAGTGTAAGCTGATCTAATTCCTTGCCAAAATAGTAATCTGCTGCAGCTTTAATCCCATTTATTCGTGCAGACATATAAACTTTGTTTACATACATTTCAAAAATTTCTTCTTTTGTGTACTTTTGCTCTAATTTATAAGCAAGCCATGCTTCCTGTGCTTTCCGTTTTAGCGTTTTATCTGGAGATAAAAACGAAAGTTTGACAACCTGCTGCGTAATCGTACTTGCACCTTGTGATCCAAATCCGTCTGTGACATTTTTTAAAACGGCACCACCAAGGCGGACTGGATCAATTCCTTTATGTTCAAAAAAGCGGCTGTCTTCTGTTGCAATAAAAGCATCGCGTACTAAAATCGGAATATCGTCGTATTTAACATAGTCACGCCGTGCGGCGCCAACATTTGTAAGTAACTCGCCATCGCTATCATGTATTTTCGATGAAATTGGATCTTTTAAAAGTGCTTCGTCTATTTCCGGAGTGTCTTTTACATAATAAGCAAATAACCCGGCTCCGCCTGCAAGCACTAAAAAAGCAAAGATGAAAAGACCCAAAACAATTTTCTTTAAAATAGATTTCTTTTTAGAAACAGGGGTTTTTTTGGTTTTTTGTTTTCCAGGTTTGCGGAACGGCTTTTTTTTCTGCTGGTTCCGTTTTTCAGTTCTTGATTTGTACTCCTCAGACATAAACGTTTTTTCCTCGCTTTCAAAATTAAAAATATACTTTTTCCACTGCATCCAAAAAAGGAATGCGCGGCGCCAAACCTAAACTAAGAGGGATGCTTTCTTTTATTAATTCATTTTTAGTGATAGATTTTCGGCCGCCTTCTAACATTCGGCACCAAAACACATACAGCGCATGAAACGGCAGAAAAAAGAGCTCGTCCGTTTTAGAAAATCGAATAATGACAAAAGCAATGCCTCCATGCTCTTCCACTTGCTTCATATGTGTGATTTGATGTTCGTGAAAATTTTTCAGCGGGAAAGACGAAGCAATATTCGTTTCTTTCGCTTCAAAGTCAATGTATTTTCCTTTGTATATCCCATTATAGTCCGTTGTTGATGCTTGCCTGAAATAAGCTTCTTTAATAACCGCCGCACTTCTTGCCGGGTAGTCGACTCGAACAATCTGGACCGGTACGGGTTTTTTGTGAATGACCGCCATGCTGCGATTTAAATAGTACGCATTTGTTTCGTTAATATCATCTTCTAGCGTCATGCCACGGTTAGAAAAAGTTGCTTCTTTTTTTAATTGTCTTGGTTTAGGAACTTCAGCAGGCTGCGTATATTTTTTTCCATTTGGATAGCGGATTTTCATCATTTTCCCCCCTCTAGAATCCAAACATTATCATACCACATGAGCCAACAAATCGCCTGTTTTGAAAGGCTTATTGCTTTTTTCCTGATTTTCCTGACCCATTCGTTGAAAAAAAACAGTCAATCCGCTACTATAATCTAGAGTGACAGCTAAATAGAATGGAGGATGAAAGAATATGAACGCAGAACAGGAAGCCATAATCCTCCGTGAAGAAGTTCTGGCGTTAAAAAAAGAGCTTGCTGAATACAAGCAGATGGTCAAAGATTTATCCGCACCGATTATTCCTTCCATTATACCGGAAACAATATTAGTTCCGGTAACCGGTAAACTCTCACAAGAGCGCTTTGAAATGATTATTTCCATTTTGCTGAAAGAATGCGAAGAAAAAGCGATCGAAACGATCATTATGGATTTTACGGCTATCTCAAAACGTGAAATCAGTGAGACAGCGATGCTCGGTGAATCAATTGAGAACCTGGTTAACTCGCTGAAGCTCATGGGGGCAGAAACATTTTTAGTAGGTTTTACACCATCCTTTACCCAGGAATTATTAAAAAGCGGGCTTACACTGAGTCAGGATTTAAATACTTTTTTAACGTTCCGCAATGCTCTTCAATACTTGATGAAGAAAAAAGGAATTTCTTTTGCTTGATTTGTCGTTTTCCCACTTTCTTTGCCGTATTGCCACTAGTTTTGTCAGGCGAGAAGGAAATTAAGTTTCCTGCCAGAATACGTTATATATCACGGCAAAGGGGTGGACTATTATGACGAAAGAAGAGTGGATGGAACGGCTGGCAGAACTAGAACAAGAAACATTAGAGCTGGAGCAGCGCTTAAAAATGAGATTTGCAGCGGAACGCAGCCGGAAAATCGCCGGAATGCGCATAAACGCTGAGCGTGTTCGAAACCGCATGTCGTTGGTGGAAGAAGGAGCGCAATTCTTATGTGGCGAGCCGGATAAACCATTGTTCATTCAATCGTTTACACCAGCAGCCGGTTCTTTATGAAACGAGGGAGTAAAGCGTGTTATTGCTTAAAGAAACAAAGGTGCTTCAAGAGCTGATTTTAAAAGCAAAGTTTATTTTCGAAACGCATCGACAGTCTCAAAAAAAAGTGGACTTTTATAATGATGTTAAGCCATTTGCAGATAAAGTGGATCGGGCTGCGGAACACTGGGAAAAATCTGCGCTCGATTTTCTAAATAAATATCCCCAAAAATATATTCATGCTGCCCAAATTGCCCAAACGGCAGATAATGCCAAACGGGTTGGTGCGCATGCTTATTTTTTTGAAACAAGTAAAGCGAAATTTATTCAATCAGCTGATTCAGCTCTTTATGTGCTTGAATCACTTGAACATATTTTAAACGAGAAAAGAGCGCATTGAGCGTTCTTTTTTTTCTTTTAAAAAGATCGTTTGTTCGTTAGAATGAATGAGTGAAAGGTGTGAAAAATATGTGGAAAAAAACACTTTCGGAAATTGTTTCGGAATTACGCGGCAATGAAAATGTGATTCATTGGCATGAACTAAATCCAGTGGAAGCTAAAACATGCCCTGTTCCGGAAATTGTGGATGAGCGGCTTCGCTCAGCGCTTGAAGCACGCCGAGTCCGGGAATTATATACGCATCAGCATTCTGCTTTTAAAGCGGTTCGAAAAAAAGAAAGTATTGTAGCGGTGACACCAACCGCATCAGGGAAAACTCTGTGTTATAACTTGCCGGTTTTACAAGCAATTGCAGAAGATCCAACAAGCCGCGCTTTATACATTTTTCCAACCAAAGCGCTGGCACAAGATCAAAAAAGTGAATTAAATGACATCATCAGTGAGATGGGTATTGATATAAAAAGTTTCACCTATGATGGCGATACAGCACCGGCTATTCGACAAAAAGTGAGGAAAGCCGGACATATTGTCATCACAAATCCGGATATGCTGCATTCAGCTATTTTGCCAAATCATACAAAATGGGTAGGCCTATTTGAAAACTTAAAATACGTTGTTATTGATGAATTGCACACTTACCGAGGTGTATTTGGGAGCCATGTTGCAAACGTCATCCGGCGCTTAAAAAGAATTTGTGCTTTTTATGGAAGCCAGCCTATTTTTATTTGTACATCCGCAACTATTGCCAACCCAAAAGAACTGGCAGAACAATTGACAGGTGAGCCAATTCGGTTGATTGACAACAATGGGGCTCCGCGTGGCCGTAAACATTTTGTGTTTTATAATCCTCCGGTTGTGAATGAACCGCTTAACATTCGCCGAAGTGCAACTGTTGAAGTAAATAAGCTTGCGCGTGAATTTTTAAAAAATAAAATACAAACTATTATTTTTGCGCGGAGCCGCGTACGAATGGAAATTATTTTGAGTCATATACAAGAACTGGTCAAGAACGATCTTGGGCCAAAAACGATACGGGGCTATCGGGGCGGTTACTTGCCAAAAGAGCGCCGTGCTATTGAAAAAGGCCTTCGAAATGGGGAAATTATTGGAGTGGTGAGCACAAATGCTCTTGAACTGGGAGTTGATATCGGCCAACTTCAGGTTTGTGTAATGACAGGTTACCCGGGAAGTGTGGCAAGCACATGGCAGCAAGCCGGAAGGGCAGGCCGCCGTCATGGCGAAGCAGTAATTATTATGGTGGCAAGTTCAACACCTATCGACCAGTATATTGTTCAAAATCCGGAATATTTCTTTGAGCGAACTCCAGAATCAGCTCGAATTAATCCAGAAAATCTTATTATTCTTGTGGATCATTTAAAATGTGCAGCGTACGAGCTGCCGTTTGGCGCCCATGAACCGTTTGGCCCGATAGAGGTAGAAGACATTCTGGATTATTTAAGGGAAGAGCGGGTCCTTCATTATAATAACGGGAAATATCATTGGTCCAGCCAATCTTTTCCTGCCGCTAATATCAGTTTGCGTTCCGCTACACAAGAAAATGTAGTGATTGTTGATCAATCGGATGTAGCTAATGTGAAGATTATTGGTGAAATGGACCGTTTAAGCGCAATGACGCTTTTGCATGATGAAGCTATTTACTTACATGAAGGTGTGCAGTTTCAAGTAGAAAAGCTTGATTGGGAACATAAAAAAGCGTATGTCAGAGAAGTAGATGTGGAATATTACACAGACGCCAACCTGGCAGTACAGTTAAAAGTTCTTGAAATAGATAAAACGATTGATCGGGAAAAAGCTGCGATCCATTATGGCGATGTGACAGTTAATATTTTGCCGACTATTTTTAAAAAAATTAAAATGACAACATTTGAAAACATTGGCTCTGGGCCAATTTCACTTCCTGAAGAAGAAATTCATACAAGTGCTTTCTGGCTAGAAATAAAAGATGAAGAACCGGAAAAATCCCTGGAACATGTTTTAATGGGAATAGCGAACGTTTTGCATCATGTTGTCCCCATTCATACAATGTGTGACCGAAGCGACATTCATGTTGTGTCGCAAATGAAAGCTGCCCATACAGGGCTTCCGACTATATTTTTATATGATCATTACCCGGGCGGGATTGGGTTGGCAGAACATGTCTTTAAACGGTTTGATGAAGTAAAAAAAGCAGCACAAGAACTTATAAAAAAATGCCCATGCCAAGAAGGCTGCCCGTCCTGTGTCGGAATGGGAATAGAGAAAATAAACTTAAAGAAAAAAAGCATAAAGCTGCTTGACCAGTTTTAAGGAGTGGCCCAAATGAACATGGCTAAAAAGTTACAGCGGATGAAAAAGCATATTTCACGGGAAGATTCACCTTCTGCCGAAACAAAAAAAACAGTTCCTCCCGCCATCCGCCAGTGGGAAAAGTGGAAAGACGCAGGGGCAAAGCTTTTTTCTTTTGAAGAAGAACATTGTATTATCCAGGAAACCCATTATAAGCTTGATTACAAGCATGGCACTTACACGTTTCGGGATGCTAAAAAAACCATAGATGATTGGGCGAAATTTGCTGGCGAACACCCTTTGTCAGCAAAAGGGTTTGCTTCATCTGATTTGTATTTTTTTGACATTGAAACAACAGGGCTCAGCGGAACAGGCAGTGTTATTTTTTTACTTGGCACAGCGCGCATTCACGAAAACCAAGTTACCGTAAAGCAATTTTTTCTGCCAGCACCCGGCAATGAAACGGCGTTATACAAAAAATTTCTTCAGGAAACAAACTACACCACACTTGTTACGTACAATGGAAAATCATTTGACTGGCCGCAGGTAAAATCACGGCATACTTTTGTACGTGAAAAAGTTCCTTCTTTGCCAGATTTTGGACATTTTGATTTATACCATGCATCTCGCCGCCTTTTTAAGCATACAATGGATTCCGTTAAACTTGTAAATGTTGAAAAACAGCATCTTGGGCTGGAGAGAATAAATGATGTCCCGGGGCATTTAGCGCCAATTATCTATTTTGATTTTTTAGAAAGGGGAGATCCTGAAGGGATTTTAGAGGTAATGAAGCATAATGAGCGTGATATTTTAAGTTTAATTACGCTTTATACACATATTAGCCGGTTAGTGCTGGACGTCGAAAGCCAGCAAGATGAACAAACGGCTTTGGAAGTAGCCAAGTGGTTTGAAGCAGCCGGCAATAACGAAGCGGCCCGGGAAGCATTTGAAAAATCAATTTTAAGCGATCAAAAAGAAGTTTCGATTGATGCGGCTTTTCGCCTTGCTATGCAATACAAGCGGGCAAAAGAATTTCAAAAAGCCATTCCATTATTAGAAAAAACGAGAATGGCGGAAGGCAGATATTCTATTGAAGCAGCTATTGAACTGGCAAAATTGCATGAGCATCAATTCAAAAACATTGAAAAAGCTTTTTTTATGGCAAAATGGGCGCTCGCCCACACAACAGAAAGCGCAAAAAAAAGCTTGATTGAGCACCGGCTGAACCGTCTTGAAAAAAAGCTGTCGAAACTAGGCGAAAAATGAAGATATTTAGTTGTAACTTTTCTGAAAACAAAGTAAAATAACAATTGGAATTTTAAGCGATAATAAAAAACATGGGGTGAATGATACGTTGTATCGTGCAATTTTAATTTTATTTTTTCTGTTTATTGGTTTGACAGCTTTTGTTTTAACTAGTTTAAAAGATAGTTTTTACGCGTTGTTATAAGAAAGAAATGCTTGTCCCTAGCCCGCTTTCCGATTGACAAACGAACCTGTTTTTGAAACAATTAATAATAGAAATGCAGGAATCGATGAAGGTGGTGCAAGACAATGCTATCAGATAAAATTAATTTAACGGGAAAAGAAATTCTTGAAAAAGAATTTAAAACATCCATGCGTGGATACAACCCCGATGAAGTGGATCAATTTTTAGACCTCATTATAAAAGACTATGAAGTATTTCAGCAGGCGATTGAAGAATTGCAGAAAGAAAATCTTCGCTTGAAAAAAGAAAACAGCACGATGTCAGCTCGGCCGGCACCGGAAGCTCCAATTCGCCAGCAGCCCGTGGCAGCGGGATCAACAAACTTTGATATTTTGAAACGATTGTCCAATCTTGAGCGCCATGTTTTTGGCGATCGTCTTCATAATCAATAATTTTCCATTGCACAATGATGCTGATTCTTTTATAATAAGGATCGGAAATGAATAACGTTTGGGTAATCGCTTCAGTCTTTACGGCTGAAGAGGAAAGTCCATGCTCGCACAGTGCTGAGATGCCTGTAGTGATCACGCCTGGCGAAACCATAAGCCAGGGCAGCAGTTTACTGCTGACGGCAGGGAAAACACCTAAGTCTTCGGATATGGTGTGAATACTTTGAAAGTGCCACAGTGACGTAGCTCTGTTAGAAATGACAGAGGTGGAACGAGGTAAACCCCGTGAGCGAGCAACCCAAATTTTGGTAGGGGCACTTTCCGGACGGAAATGAACGGATGGAGAGGCAAAAAACAACTGTTTTTTGCAGATAGATGATTGCCGCCGGAGTACAAGGCCATACCCTGGCCGTTTGCAGTACAATGGTACAAAACATGGCTTACAGAACGTTATTCAGGGTCAATTTAGACGAAATGCAGCTCTCCTTTTTAGGAGAGCTTTTGTTCTATTTGATAGGGGGCAGATCCTCTTTATGACACAACAATTTATTGCACGCGATAAAATTAATGAACTGGTATTTGATTACATACAAGAAGGTGTTATGGTAACAGACTCAAACGGCACCATTTTATCTGTGAACCCGGCTTTTCAAGTGGTAACAGGATACAGTGCTAAAGAAGCTATTGGCAAGCAGCCAAATATTTTGCGTTCCGGTATTCACGACTCCAATTTCTACAATCAAATGTGGAACAAAATTCGCTCAGATGGCGTTTGGAGCGGTGAAGTATGGAACAAGCGAAAAAATGGTGATTTATATCCAGAATGGTTGACCATATTAGCAGTAAAAGATAAATCCGGCAGTGTAACGCAGTATGTAGGTGTTTTTACAGACATTACTAATCAAAAAACAGCGGAAGAAGAGTTGAAAAAACTTGCCCACCGTGATCCGCTCACAGGCATGGCTAACCGCTATTCCTTTAATGTCCGGACAAAATCACTTATTGAAACGTCTGCAAGTTTTGGGCAAAAATTAGCTCTCTTTTTTCTTGATCTGGACAGGTTTAAGCAAGTAAATGATACATTTGGCCATAAAGCAGGAGATGATCTGCTAGTCGATATGTCCAATCGCATTAAAAGTTTGCTCGGCAACAAAGATTTTATTGCTCGCCTTGGCGGTGATGAATTTTCTATTGCCCTTGCTAATATTCGTCATCCGCGTGAAGCCTTTCAACTAGCAGAAGCAATTATTCAATCGTTTGAAAAACCATTTGTTATTTCAGGCCATGATATTTATATGTCAACAAGCATTGGCATTAGCTTTTTTCCTGAAGATGGGGAAGATATTGATACGCTTCTTGTAAAAGCAGATAAAGCGATGTATGAATCCAAACAAAATGGGCGCAATCAATTTTCTGCTTATCATGAAGAAATGGAAAACGAAAACAAAGAAACGTTGACAATGGAAATGGAGCTGCGGCAAGCGATTGATCGGGAGGAATTGACGATCAATTACCAGCCGCAAATTCATTTGAAAACAAAAAAAGTTGCAGGCATTGAAGCGCTAATAAGATGGAATAACCGTCATTACGGCCGTGTTTCACCGGAAAAGTTTATTCCGCTTGCCGAAGAAACAGGCTTAATCAATTCGATTGGTGAGTGGGTGTTAACAAAAGTGTGCCGGGACTTAAAAACCCTTATGCAATTTGGTTTTGACGATGTTCCGATTGCAGTAAATGTTTCACCGCTACAGTTTCTTCAAGGAAACTTTGTGGAAACAGTGCGCCGCATATTAAATCAAGAAAATGTACCGGCACAATTGTTAGACCTGGAAGTTACTGAAAGTACCGTGATGCCGGATGCCAAAAAATCTGTTCATCGGTTAAATGAACTTAAAAATCTGGGATGCAAGCTTTCCATTGACGATTTTGGAACAGGTTATTCGTCGCTTAGTTACCTGAGGCGTTTTCCTATTGATAACTTAAAAATTGATAAAAGCTTTATTCAGTCGATTGACCAGTATGAAGATGATGCTTCGATTGTAGAGGCAATCATTACAATGGCTCATCGCCTTCATTTAAAAGTAATTGCCGAAGGAGCTGAAAGCAAACGCCAGATTCAATTTTTATATGCCGAATCATGTGATTATGTTCAAGGTTTCTATTACTCGAAACCGCTAGTGTTTTCGGACTTAGTCGATTTTCTTTACAAGGATTTGACAGAACAAATTGAATGAAAAGAGGATGTTATGTATACAATAATCGCTACTGCAGCGATGGGCCTTGAAGCGCTCGTTGCAAAAGAAGTAAAAGACCTTGGCTACACACCGCGTACAGAAAATGGAAAAGTATATTTTGAAGGTGATGCTTCTGCCATTGCCCGGTCAAATATGTGGCTGCGGACAGCAGACCGGATTAAAGTGGTTGTGGCAGAGTTTTATGCAAAAACGTTTGATGAGCTTTTTGAAAAAACAAAAAATACTGCCTGGGAAAAATATTTGCCGAAGGATGCTTCATTTCCGGTTCAAGGAAAATCTGTTAAATCAACGCTTTTTAGTGTTTCGGACTGCCAGGCTATTGTGAAAAAAGCAATTGCAGAACGGTTGAAACAAGCTTATAACCTGCATACCTGGCTGCCAGAAACCGGCGCACACTTTCCGCTTGAAGTGGCTATTTTAAAAGATAAAGTTACTCTTACAATTGATGCAAGCGGTGCAGGGCTGCATAAACGCGGCTACCGTACCGCGCAAGGAGAAGCGCCGTTAAAAGAAACACTTGCCGCAGCGCTTATTCAACTGACAAACTGGCATCCGGATAAACCTTTCGTTGACCCGTTTTCCGGATCAGGAACGATACCAATTGAAGCGGCTTTAATCGGGCAAAATATCGCGCCTGGCTTTAATCGTGAATTTGTTTCGGAACAGTGGCCGTGGATTGGGGCAAGCATATGGGAAGATGTTCGGACAGAAGCAGAAGACAAAGCTAACTATGATCAGCCTCTCGATATTGAAGGGCTGGATATTGACCCTAATATGGCCGAGATTGCAAAAAACAATGCATTTGAAGCGGGACTAGGTGATTTAGTAAAATTCCGTACAGGCAATGCAGTTTCTTTTTCTACGGAAAAAGAATACGGGGTTATTGTTGGCAATCCGCCGTATGGAGAGCGTTTAAGCGACCGTCCTGCCGTGGAAAGATTGTACGCGGAAATGGGGCAAAACTTTAAAAAGCTCGATACGTGGTCTATTTACATGCTAACTTCATATGAAGAATTTGAAGAAGCTTACGGGCGGCCGGCAACAAAAAAACGAAAGCTTTTTAACGGATTTATCCGCTGTGACTATTATCAATATTGGGGAAAACGCCCACCACGCAAAAGTGAATAACGAACCCGGCTTGATCTTAAAAAAGTGAAAAAAGCCTGTAACATTTATAAATGTTACAGGCTTTTTTCGCTGCAAATTTATTAATATTGAAAAGATGTTTTAAATTAATGGTGTTTTTTACAAAATAAGAACATTCACACGGGTTATACAAAATCTTTAGCAACTCGTTTGTCCGCAAGTTTCAGATGGAAAATTGTTGGATTCCATTTTCATTTTTTGAACAAAAATAACATTGTGCTAAATTCAAAAAATAAAAAATACATTTGCACAAAACTAGAATGTAAAAATTAAACGTTTTTGTTTATACTAGTTGCGTAAAAAATTTAATCATTGTAAATAAATTTATGTGTATGAATGCGTCCATGTTTAAAAAATTCTATCTTACGATATTTATTCGAAAAATAAGGGATCGATTTACTGCCGATTTTTTTCCAGTCTTTAGCTATACTCCCATAAATAATTAAAGAAACACCTGGTGAAAAAGTTCTTTTTACGGAAAAAGGAATTTCAAAAGGTTCTTGCTCATTATCTAAAACTTGCAGCGCTTTTTCTTCATCGTTTAAAGCGCTTTCAAGAATGTCCGCTAATTCTGCTTCTATATCGTCAATAAAAGCGTATGGATCTTTTATGTGTATGCCTTCATGCATAGCCATGCACTTAAATTTTTTCACATAATTTTTATCCATCATAATAAGCTGCCCCTCTCGATGTTCATATCAATGTAGTAAATCAGCTATTAAAATAGTTAGAGAAAAATGGTTTTACGTGAAAAAGGTTCTATGATATATATTACCCAAAGATTGAAAAAATGATCCTTCTAGACAGCACCAAAGTCTCCGGATATACTGTGACAAAAGAGATTTATAAACCAGAATGCTGATTTCGTTTTTTATTTATAAACAAAACGAGGAGGGCAGTTAAAATGGAAATGATTAAAGTTTCTTCTTCGCATTTAGAACTAGTTGGATACAATCCATTTGATAAAATTTTGAGAATTCAATTTCGTGACGGAAGCATTTATGACTACCAGAATGTTCCTGAACACGTTTTTTGGAATTTGATGAATGCTGCCTCTCATGGTCGTTACCATGCTGCGCATATAAAAACAAAATATAGCTATGTTAGAATTTGGTGAAAAAGAAATTCCGCTGAGGCCTTTCAGGGGAATTTTTCTTTTGGAGAATTTTAGAAACGTTTTCATAAAAACAATCCGGGTAAAGAAAAACAATTAAAGTAACTATTGTTAAAGGAGGAATTTCACAATGGCAGAAAAAAAACAAAAAAAAGAAAAAGATGAACAAAGCGAGTATTTCCAGGAGCGAGCAGGAACAAAAGACGCGCGCTTTCATGTTGTGCCACATGGAGAAAAAGAATGGGCTGTTAAAAAAGAGGGGACAGATAAACCCGAAAGCACATTTACCTCCAAATCTGAAGCGGTAAACGAAGCGGAGAATATGGCAAAAGAAGCCGGCACTATGGTCATCATTCATGATAAAGAAGGGCAAATTGAAGAGCAAGAAAACTACCAAAATGAAAACAAATGACTAAAGAAAATTTCAACAACAATAAAGCAAATAACGGTCGATTTAAAAAAAGAAAAAAACGTTCCTTCAATTACACCCGGTTAAATAAGCCAAGCAGTTGATATAAAATGGGCCGCACATATTAAACGCGGCTCATTTTCTTAAATTAAAGCAGCCGTTAGCTTTATGATAGCCCGGTTGTTCTCTTGGTGGAAAACCCCCATTTACATTTCAACTATTCCTCTTAGCAGGAAAAGCATTCCATCCGTTATCTGGTACCTTATTGCTCCCGAAAAATTTACTAGCGCTACCTTCATGGTATTGCCCATCCCTGTTAATTTTGCTACTAGAAACTTTGGGGATGTTTTTTGGCTAACTTCCGATTTGTCGGAAGCTCCATAAAAAAATTAATGCCTTTGAACCATAATGTATAAATAAAACCCAGAAAATAAAAATTGTTAATTTAGTCCAATTTGGCTCAGCTCCAAAAATTATATTTTCATTGTTCTAGTAAAATGATATGATAGCAAGGAGAGAAAATCTTACAGAAATTTGGGAATTAACCCACATATTTTTCGACAAAAGCAAACTTCTCGAAAGGGGAGGACGCAAAGCCAGGGGTCTAAGGTTTTATACTATGACAGCCAGTTACCGAAAAGAATTGGAAAAGTTTAATGTAAAGGGGTATTTATATATTTTTATAATGCCTTTTATTTGTTGACGCCCCCTAATCTTTTAGGGGGCATTTTTAGTTAACATGATAAAGAAGTTATAAGGTCTGATTTAAAAATTCTTTGTTTGATGGCGTTGGTAAATATACAGCAGCGAGGAGTAAAAAAAGTGAAAATAGGAATGAAGCTAGGGCTTGGGTTCACAGCAGGCGTTGTTTTTGTCGGAATTATTGTTTTAATAGGATTTGGACAGCTGCTCCGTTTTAACGAAACACTACATGATTTAACGGGCAGCCAATATAAAAAGCTTGAATTAACCACTACCATTCGAAGTGAAGGCAATATTATTGCAAAATCTATCCGAGACCTTGGGTTTGTGGATTCTCCTGGTGCCCAAAAGCAATTAATGGAGCAAATTAGCTTCAATAAAAGGGAAATTGATCAAAATTTAGCCGATTTAAAATCGATTACTACAAAAGAAAAAGCAAAAAATTCAGCTTTAGTACTGGAACAAAGATATGTTTCTTTTGTCGAGCTTACTGACCAAGTAACAGCAAATATAAAAGCCGGCAAAAAAACAGAAGCTCTAAATCTCTTGTCTGGAGAAGGCAGCCAAATTGAGAAAAACTTTTTTACAGCCGTTAATCAATTAAATGAGGCTTATAAAAGCGGAATGGAAGAAAAATCCGCCGTTTCGCTTGACCAATACAGCAAGACGCTGCGTTACATTGGATATCTTTGCTTACTCGCTTTGGCAATAGGAACAAGCTTTCTTTTTTGGATGAACAAAACGCTTACAAGCGGCTTAAAACAAGTGTCAAATACAATGCTGGATTTTGCTGATGGTAAAACAGATCTTTCAACAAGAATTCAAATAAATCGAAAAGACGAAATTGGTGATGCTGCCAAAGCGTTTAATCTTATGGCTCATTCTTTAGAAGAGCAATTGCTCAGAAATGAACAACAGGCATGGTTAAAAACGAATGTAGCTGAAATTACAACAAAACTTCAAGGCATGGATTCTATTTTTAAAATGGCAGGCTCATATATCCAAACCATAACACCGCTTGTTAATGGCGTTCAAGGTGTGTTTTACATAAAAGAGGAGCAACAGCCTTATCTTCAGCTTGCCGGTTCTTATGCATTTAAAGACAGAAAGCATGGTGAAAATCGCTTTGCTATGGGAGAAGGAATTATTGGACAGTGTGCCCTGGAAAGACAGCCTATTTTTTTGGAGAAAGTACCGGCTGATTACATTGCCGTTCAATCAGGACTTGGCGAAGCGGCCCCTCTTACTCTTTTGGCCGTTCCAATTGTGTTTGAAGGAAAGACTTTAGGAGTAGTGGAAATTGCTTCTTTTCAAGCTTTTGAGTTAAATAAGCAGGCGCTTGTAGAAGAAACAGCACATACACTGGGAATTATTATGGACAGCTTATACAGCCGTTCAGAATTAGCCAGAACACTTGAAGAATCACAAGTAATGACGGAAGAGCTGCAAGCCCAAACTGAAGAGCTGCAAGCCCAGCAAGAAGAACTGCGGAAACTTAATGAAACGTTAGAAGAACAAGCAATGGAGTTAAAAGCATCCGAAGAATCTTTGCAGCAGCAGCAGCAGGAATTAGAACATATGAATGCAGACCTTGAAGAGCAAAACAGCAAATACGAACAAAAAAATAAAGAAGTGGAACTAGCGAAAGCGGATTTGGAACAAAAAGCTGAACAATTAGCTTTAAGTTCTAAGTACAAATCTGAATTTCTGGCAAATATGTCTCATGAATTAAGAACGCCT
>JAPSKG010000255.1 GCA_031177795.1 Domibacillus sp. | reverse complement strand
TACAGCTTTAGTGCTTTGTTTACGTCGTGCATGCCATGGAAAAAAATCCGGCCGTTTGAAAAAAGAACAATGCGGCTTTCTTCTGTTACGATCTGCAAAAAATATGGCGTTCTTTTTTTCTTGAAGTTTAGCTTTTCAGCCACTTTTTCGCCGTCATCAAGCGACAATGTCCGGCCGGCGCCTGGAGTTAGCTGAATGGTATCCCGTCCGCATAAAACAGCGGCTTTTGTTTCAGCTGACTGGTTAAGTGCAGGATATGTTCGTTCCGCTCCGCATGACAGGCAATTTGGGCGTTTCATTTTCCCGATGCCGAATTGATGCTGTTCATTCGTCCAGGAATCAACTCGAAGCAAGTCTTTGCGCATGTCTTGCTGGTTTCCAGTCAGCCATTTGATCACTTCTGCACATTGATAAGCAGCTGTAATATAAACAGCAGGTGCAATAACGCCCGCCGTATCACACGTTTCGCTGGATGATGGGAGAACAGGCAGCAAACAGCGGAAGCAAGGTCCTTTTTCTGGAATAAACGGCATAATAACACTGGTTGACCCAACACAAGCGCCGTAAACCCAGGGAGTTGCATGTTTTAAGCTTGCATCATTGATTGCCAGTCTTGTTTCAAAATTATCTGTTCCATCGACAATAATGTCGCTTTGCGCTGCCAGTTTTTCGATAAGAGCAGCATCCGCATGATCCATCCATGTTTTTATTTCAACAAAGCTGTTTACGGAGGCAAGCCTTTTTTTTGCAGCCACTACTTTTGGCACCATTTCATGGGCGTCTTGTTCTGTGTAAAGCGGCTGCCGGTGTAAATTAGAAGCTTCTACATAGTCTCTGTCCACAAGCAGCAGCGTACCGACACCTGCACGGGCCAACGTATCTGCTGCAGCTGAACCAAGCGCCCCGCATCCGATAATAGCTACTGTTGATTGTGCTAATCTTTTTTGTCCGCTTTCGCCGATTGGATAAAACTTTTGCTGTTTTCCGAACCGTTTTTCCACCTTATTTCCCACTTCCTTTGCAAAACCAATAAACGCCTTTTGTATGCCTGGTTGTTTTCTGTAAAGTCTGATTCCCGTTTTTTTATTTTATCATATTCTTAATGTACTGGCGTACTCAAGCGAACTTCCGGAAACAAAGAAAAAAGCTGCTATCATTTTGTTGATAACAGCTTTTTTGCTTGTTGTATAAAGAAAATAACATGCTATTCAAATCGTTTTCCGGCGCAATTTTTCAAGAAAAGGGCGCATTTATCTTTGTTTTGGCGCAATAACGTTTATTTAACTTGAGATTGCGCCAAATCCGCTTTTATTGCGCCGCTTTTTATGAAAACCGGCTGCTTATCTTGCCCAAATATCTTTTAGATTCCAGGCTTCCAGTGAAAGCAAATTAACTTCTCCGCTTTCCACAAACAGCTCGATGCCGGTGCTGCTTGCTTTCGGATAAACGCGGCTTGTCATCACTGCTTCACCATCGTTTACAAAACACTCTACCGAAGACCGGTCAATAAACAAATGCAACTTGATTGTATTGCTGCTTTTTATTTTCACTTTACGGACGCCGCCTTCTCCTGCACCCGATTGGTTGCGGTCTACAACAATTTTTTCGTCTGCTGCATCATATCGAATGACCGTTTTTTCCTGGCCATCTTCTGAGCAGCGGACATTCAAGCCAAATGATGAAGCGTTCTCTTTTGAAAATTCAGCAATAATTTCCAAGCAGTCGCCTGCAATCTCAAGTTTTTCTGTACCAGAAACCGCCATTGGCCCAACAGTGAATTTTTTGCCTCGAAGCAACTCCATTTCTTTGACTGGCTTCATCAAAAGTTTTCCTTCTTCATTAAATGTCAGTTCCCGCGGAATTGTCAGCGCCCCGGCCCAGCCATGTTCTTGCTCTGGCATGTGAGCTTCCCACATGTTCATCCAGCCAAATAAAATGCGGCGTCCATTATCGTCTTTAAAAGTTTGTGCTGCGTAAAAATCAAATCCTGCATCAAGCTCTGTGAACTCTCCATATTTAAATTCAGCGTTCGCGTAATCAAACTCTCCAACAAGCGTGCCTGTTTGATACAAGTTTTGGAACTTATCTCCTTCTGCTTTTACACCCTGCGGTGAAAAAACAAGCACATGCTTTCCTTCCAGTTCAAAAAAATCAGGGCATTCCAGCATAAAGCCGAGCTTTCCATCACTTTTTACAATTGCACCGCGGTCTTTCCAGGAAAGCAAATCGTCTGATTCATATAAGTGGACGTTGCCAAGTTTGTTTTTCTGGCTTCCAATCACCATATACCATTTGCCTTCATGCTTCCATACTTTCGGATCGCGAAAATCGTGCGAAGCACCTTCGGGCGGATGAGCAATAACCGGGTTTTGCGGATGCTTTGTAAAATAAATGCCGTCTGTGCTTTCCGCGATGCACTGCGTTTCTGTAATGACACCGTCTTCTTCCACGTGCCCTGTGTACACAAGGGTCAGTACGCCATTGTTATCGACCGCACTGCCGGAAAAGCAGCCGCTTTTGTCGTACTCTTTATCCGGCGCGATGGCGATCGGCAAATGCTCCCAGTTCACTAGATCCTTGCTTTTTACATGGCCCCAGTGAATAGAACCGGTCTTTACGTCGTATGGATGGTGCTGATAAAACACATGATACTCTCCGTTCCACTGGATTAGCCCGTTCGGGTCATTAATCCAGCGGGCCGGAGCCATAATGTGGTAGCCGAGCCGGTACGGGCTGCCGGATGCTTTCTGAATATCTTTTTCTACTGCCTCTGCTGCGTTTTCAATAGCTTTGCTCATTTCATCATACCTCCTTTAAATGCCAAACAAGGCTTTGGAAATCTCCACTTAAAGACGCCGGAATGGCAATAACAGCATACATTAACTCGCCGCCGCCAACAACGTTGCCTGTTTCTTGAATATGATAGTTTTTATTGGGATCAAGGCCATCTACTTTAAAAAAGTGGAACGGCGCATTTGAGGCATCCAGGAAGCGGAAATAAAATACAATTGCCTCTGTTTTTTCTTTATCAGCA
>JAPSKG010000021.1 GCA_031177795.1 Domibacillus sp. | reverse complement strand
TAAGCAACATTTGGGCTAACCTCCATTAAAACGCGCCCTTCTAGCGGTGGAACTTCAAACACATTCAAAATGGTTCTGTTTGGGATTGACCGAATAAATTCTTCGTAAGGAATTTGATCGGCAGATACAACATCTACCTGCACATAAGTTCTTAATCTTGCCGCAAAAAACGTTGTTAAAATCCGGGCAAAATTATCATGCATTCTTACTAAGCTTCGTATTTGATCTTTTGAGAATCGAAGCGCCCGTTTAAAATCGTACACCTTTACTTTTTTTTCTTCGTCCTTTTTTAATTCTTCTGCATCAATTTCGCCCGTAGATAAAGCAGAAATCAGTGCATCAATTTCATTTTGAGATAAAATATCCCCTGCCAACTCTACCACCTCCATCTACCGTGCTTTCTTTATTGAATAATGTACGAGGTGATGTAAACTTTTTGAACTTTACCATTTTGCATAATGCTGTTTAAATCAGCTTTTAATAGTTCTGTTAGTTTTTGTTTTCCAGCTTCTCCTTTTAAATCATCTGCCGTCATTTCTGATAAGTTTTGAATGACAGTGTCTTTAGCTTGAAAATCTCTTTTCGTTAACTCTTCCATAGCTTCAGGGCTATCAGTTTGAATTTTAAAAGAGATGCGAATAAAATCGTCCGAAGCAAGGTTCGTTGTCATTTCCGGAATATCAACTGATGCTTCAAGCACTTCGTCAATGTTTGGTCCTTCTTCTGCTGCACTGCTGGCAGACGTTCGTAAAAGAATAACAACCGTAATCGTTCCAGCAAGTAATATAACCGCCATAAGAACAATCATAATTGTTAACAGTTTATTTTTTGTTGCTTTTTGTTCAGTTTCCATCTGGATCCTCCTCCACTTTCACTTTCCCGAGAAGTGCAATACGCTTGTAAAACAGCTCAATGTCAGCTGTCACTTGTTCCTGACTCTCACGCACAATGTACTTTTTGCCGGAAACTAGCGTAATGGTCGTATCCGGGAAACTTTCAACTGTTTCTATATAAATTGCATTAAGTGAAAAAGATTTGCCATTTAATCTTGTAACAGTAATCATATAAATACCAGAACTGAATTTCTGCAGTTCTGCCCTCCTATCATTAAAAGGTAGCGATTAGCGCTTTAAGCTCATTAGTTCCTGTAAAATTTCATCTGCTGTTGTTACAATTCTTGTGTTTGCTTGAAATCCTCTTTGCGCTACAATCATTTCGGTAAACTCCTCTGAAAGGTCAACATTGGACATTTCTAGTGTTCCAACTGCGATGGATCCCGTACCATTGGCACCCGGACCTCCACTAACAGGTACGCCGGAATTTGGCGTTTCTTTAAATAAATTTTCACCAACTTTGCTTACACCATCGGCATTAGGAAATTTGGCGATTTGGATGACTCCTGCAGATTGCAGTGTCCCTGCATTTATAAAATTAATGCTGCCATCTTTGCCAATGCTTATGTTACTTGCACCAGCTGGTATAAAGCTTTCATTTGGCCGGCCATTCACATTACCGTTTGCTACCACTAGCTTTAAACCTTCATTATTAACCAATGTTCCATTGGCATCCAAATAGAAGTTTCCTGCTCGTGTATAAAAAATTTCCCCATTATCAGCTTTTACTTGAAAAAAGCCATCACCCGAGATAGATAAATCTAAAGAACGGCCTGTTGATTGAAGAGACCCCTGGGTATTAATTGTATCTATGGAAGCAATTTTTGCACCTAAACCTAGCTGCATAGGGTTAATACCTCCCACTCCTTGAGTTCCCTGTTGAGCTGGTTTTGGTGCAATGGAGTTTGCTATGGTTTGCGATACTACGTCTTTAAATACTGTGCGCCCTTTTTTAAATCCATGGGTGTTTACATTTGAAATATTGTTCCCAATTACATCTAACTTTGTCTGAAAGTTTTTAATTCCGCTAATTCCGGAGTACATTGATCGTAACATGCTATTTTCCCCTTTCTTGTTCTGCCTGCGTCAGTCGGTCGGCAAGCAGTCGGCTTCCTTTCGGTCCAGCCATTTAAATGTTTTCAATAAAAATTGCCCCATCGATATTTGTAAAAATCTGAGTTGAAGCTTCGTCACGGTTTAAAACCGAAATTACTGTATGGTTTTTGGCACTTGCAATAAGAGCTGCGTTTTTTAAAATAACAAGCGAATCGGTAACACCTTTTGTTCGCGCTTCTTCCAGTTTTTCTCCAATAACGGCCCACTGAGCAGAACTAAGATACACTCCCCGGTCAAGAAGCCTTTTTTGCGCATGCTTTGAGATCGTCAGTGTTGCTTGTTTTTTTGAAGCTGTCTTTAAAGTGTCAGTAAATGCTGAAGGCTGCTTTACCGGTTTTTTAACAGGTGAAATTGGCTGAAACTTGCTTGCCGTAATAGAATTGATTTTATTCAACTGTACCACCCACCTGCTTATTCAATTTTTATTAAATCAGACGCGGCAATTTTTTCACCGTTTAAAAGTTGAAGCCATACTTGTCCGTCTTTTAAGGAAACAGATTTAACCGTTCCATTTAATTCAGCTGCTTCCGTACCCCATGTAACTGTTCGGCCAATCAAGTAACTTGCTTCTACCAAGGGATTTGAACTTATAGAGTTGCCTGTTGAATTATTTACACCACTAATCTCCGAGATGTTGCTCGGTTCTAATATTGTTCCATCTGTTAAAGTAAACTGAACGCTTTCGCCAGCAAATTTAATGGACGCTATTGTGCCTTTTCCCGTTTCCACAATCGGCTGCCCTTCTGCATCAGTTTGTTCGGTAAGTTTATGCCAGACTATGTTTTTTCCGACAAAAGATTGATAGTTTATCATTTGTGAAGCAGTTTGCGCCTGGACCATTTGTTCAATCATTGAAGTCATGCTAACCATTTGTTCTAGCGACGTAAACTGGGCCATTTGAGCGATAAAATCTTTATCTTCCATAGGGCTGAGCGGATCCTGGTTTTGGAGCTGGGCCATCAAAATTTTTAAAAACTCATCTTTTCCAAGTTTACTGGTTCCTGTCTGGCTTGTTGGTGCCGGATTGTTTGTTAAGTACAAAGAAGGATCAATTTTCACCATGTATTACACCTCTTTTTCCAGATTTTCTAGTATCCCTGAAAAAGACAAGATTTCTTCTTCAAATGCACGCTCTTCTTCTTGATCTTGTTTTCGTTCTTGTTTTTGCTCTTGCTGGTGCGTGCCTTTTTCAAAAAGCTGTTGTTTTGATTCCGGACTTGTTATATCAATTTTTTCAACCAAAAGCTGCTGCTGGCCAAATGCTTGCTTAAGCTGGTGGGAATTTTGTTCAAGAAGTTCTTTCACCGCTTGTGTCGCAGACACAATTTTTGCTGTTAAAACACCATTTTGCTGGAGAAGCTCAATACGCAAGGCACCCAGCTGTTCCGGATACAACTTTATTAACAACCTTGTACCATTTGGGTTTTTCACCAAGCTGGAATTCCCAAGGGTTTGTGTAAACTTCTCAATAAATTGTTCTAAATCCATAGTGCCTGAATTTGTTTTCACCGTTAAAAAGAGTTGTTCTGCTTTTGATACCTGGCTGAAAAATGGATTAAACTGATCCATCGAATAAATAACAGGTTTAGCCACACTTGTTTTTAATTCTAAAGCTTCTTCATTATTTTCACTTGTTTTGTAACGCTGAAAAGCTGCACGTAAAATTGCTTGCTGTAAGTCTGACTGCGAGAAAGAAAGTCCTTTTTCACCCAGGACTGTTTCAATCCTATCAATTAACGATTGCAATGCTTGTAAATGGGGATGCTGCCCTTCTAATTTTTTCCCGCCTAATTGTTCTAATAAAGGAGGAGCATTTTCTGTAAGCAACTTCTTCAAAACACTCAAGTCGATATTTGATGTTACCTGATTAGATTGTTTTTCATTTAAAAGGCTCATCAACTCTTCTATGATCTTTTCAACATAATCGGGTGTTTTTTCTGTCAGCGATTCCTCTTCCAGTTTTGTTGCTTGTGCAGTTGATTTACTTTCTGCCTGAGTAGCTTGTTGAACAAAACCAAGCTGCTGTTTAAACTTGTTCCCAGGTGAATGGATTTTTGTATCATTAGTAGATGAATGTGAAAAAGAAGTTGCAACGTTTGTTGAACCTGTTGTTCCAAAAATAACGGCCACTCTTTTGGCACCTCCATTTCTTTGCTTATTATCTCACACTCAAGCCGTTTTTTCTTTATTCCCCGGACAAAATTTTTGTGTATTCGGCAGCCTTTTTCGCTTCGAGTTGTTCCATGACTTCTGCTTGTTTTTCTACGCTTAACTGCTTTAAAAGACTTGCCGCCTCGTTGTCTGATAAATTACTAATAATGCTGGCAATGCTTTTTTCGTCCATAGATTCGTATGTTTCGGCAACTTTAGTTTTTTCCGTTTCTTGCAAGGTTTCCTCATTCTGTTGCTTAATTTGCTTTAATTCTGCATTTAACCTGTCTTGAGCTGTTAACAGTTCTTCGATTTGTTCTTCAGAGTTTTCCAGCTCGCTTGTTAAACGGTCAACCTCTGCTTGTTTGCTTTTTATTTCATCCTGCAATTCAACAACTTTCTCTTGTTCCGCCTTCCCATCCTGGGCTGCTTCTTCCCCCACCCATTCAGAAAGGTACGGTATATCTTTCACTACTTCTTTTGTTTTTTCACTTACATTCACTCCGGCAATTGTCATAACAATTAAAGCAACGGTTACTGCAAACAAAAGAGGAATGAATCCTACAAAAAAAAACCATTGAAATAAACTGTATCTTTTTTTACCTTCCAGTTGGTTTAAAGATTTCTGATTCCCGTTTCTAGCCATTTACCGTTCACCTAATCTTTCGGTTCATAAATTGCATCGATGAAAGTTCGTCCATTTGTTTTGCTTCTTCTTTTCCTATCCATCTATGATAAGAAGCCAAGTCTTTCGCACGGATTTTTCCATACTTTTTTACTTCTATGCTTTTTTCTGTTAGCTGCTGCTCACACCATTGCATTCGTGACCTTGTTGATAAAACAACTTGTTGCTGGTTTTCAATAACTTTATCCAAATTCGAAATAAACTGCTGGTACTGCTGAATAGCCAATACAGAAAAACCTGTTTTCATTTTTTGCTCTTGAGCAAACAACAGATCTTCTTTTTTCTTTAAAAGTTCATACAGTTTGTTTGCTTCAACTTCAAATTGCCCTAAAGCCTCTTTGAAAACAGTTTCTGATTCTTCTTTTTCCCGTTCGCGCAGCTGCATTATTTTATCAAACTTGTATTGATAACTCATAATCTATCAATCCTTTCTTTCCGCAAGCTGAATTAGTTCATGAACTGTTTTTTCCAATGACGACTTTTCATCAGTCCGCTGTTTTAAGAAAGAAAGAATCGGCTGGTAGTTTTGTATAGCCCGGTCTATTTCCACAGAAGACCCTTTTTTGTAGGCGCCAATGTTAATTAAGTCCTCTGAATTTAAATACGTATTTAATAAATCTCTAATTACCACTGCGGCAGAATAGTGATTTTCACTCACAATATGCGGCATAAGACGACTGACACTTTTTAAAACATTTATCGCAGGAAACTGTCCTTTATTTGCAAGTTCTCGGTCCAATACAATATGCCCGTCCAAAATTCCCCGTACTGCGTCTGCAATGGGTTCATTCATATCATCCCCATCAACCAGAACCGTGTAAAAAGCTGTTATCGTGCCGTTTTTATTTGTCCCTGTTCTCTCAAGAAGTTTTGGCATAATTGCAAACACAGACGGCGTGTAGCCTTTTGTTGCAGGTGGTTCACCTACGGCAAGGCCGATTTCACGCTGTGCCATCGCTACCCGGGTAACAGAATCCATCATCAGCATTACATTCAGCCCTTTATCACGAAAATATTCGGCAATCGCTGTTGCGGTAAATGCTCCTTTAATACGCATAAGTGCCGGCTGGTCGGAAGTTGCTGCCACCACAATTGATTTTTGCATTCCTTCAGCACCAAGATCGCGTTCTATAAATTCACGAACTTCGCGGCCGCGCTCTCCAATAAGCGCGATCACATTTAAATCGGCATTTGTATTTTTGGCAATCATACCAAGCAACGTACTTTTCCCAACACCGCTTCCTGCAAAAATACCGACACGCTGCCCTTTTCCCACCGTAAGCATTCCATCAATTGCTCTAACCCCTACTTCTAACTTTTCTTGGATCGGGGGACGAGTTAACGGGTTTGGCGGCTCTGCTTCTGTTTCAATTAATGACAGTGTACGAGGCAGGACCGACTGATCAAATGGTTCTCCGAGCGGATCGATAATTTTCCCTATTAAAGCGGGGCCTGCTTTAACTTGAAGTGGATGTCCAAGTGTTTCTACTAAACTTCCCGGAGAAATTTCATTTAAATTTGTGTACGGCATTAAAACAATCATTTCATCTTTAAATCCGGTGACTTCAGCCATAATGTTCCGTTTTCCGTCTTTCGAGTAAATTAAACAAATATCACCGATAGAACTTTCCGGACCTTGCGATTCAATCATGAGACCGATCACTTTTTTTACACGGCCATATCTTTTAAATGAATCAAGCGTGGGGATAACTGATTTTAATTCTCTTGCTTTCATTGCTTACGCTCTCTCCAATATAGAAAACAATATTTTCCGAAGCTGTTGCAACTGCGCATCTACGCTGGCATCTATGCGGCCATTTGCTGTTTCCACAAAACATGCTTCTTTTTCAGCGTCCTCGTTAGGGAAAATATAACAATTTACGTCACTTGGAAAAAGTGCTTCTATCTCATCTTTTTGTGAAACCACAAACTCATACTTTCCTGGATGCACATGAATTTGAACTTCTTTTTGATTTCTTGCTTCTTTAATAGCTGCTTTTACAATCCCCATAAACAGCTCGCTGTTTTTCTCCAACTCTGCCTGGAGAATTTTTTCCGCGCATGCTAAAGCTAAATCTAAAATAGTTTGCTCTGATCTTTCTACATTTTTTTCATATTCAACTTTTGAAGAATCTACAACTGATTTTGCTTCATCAATTAGCGAGCTTACTTCAAGATATCCTGCTTCACGCCCTTGTATGGCTCCTTGCTCATACGCTTCCTCATAAGCTTTTAGCTGTAGAATTTCTTTTTCTTGATGCCAGGCTTCCTGCCAGGCCTCGGCTTCTTCCATCAGCTGTTTTTTCTTTGCTTCCGCTTCCGCGATAATGGTTTCCGCTTGTTTTTTTGCTTTTTCCAGTACAGCTGCACGTTCGGAAGAAAAATCGGGCACTGCCGGCTTCTCTGCTTCATAACCTGTAGAAACTGGCTTGATGCCAATAACTCTTTGCGGCTTTTTATTATCATTTTCTAAACTATGGCGGTTTTCGCTAGACAATAATATCGTCTCCTCCGCCTCGTGCAATAATGATTTCACCGGCTTCCTCCAGACGGCGAATCACTGCAACTATCCGTGATTGGGCTTCTTCTACATCACGCAGCCGAACAGGGCCCATGTAGTCTATTTCCTCCTTAAAGGTTTCAACCATACGCTGGGACATATTCCGGAAAACGATTTCTTTCACTTCTTCGCT
Source organism: Domibacillus sp. (assembly GCA_031177795.1). Taxonomy (GTDB): domain Bacteria; phylum Bacillota; class Bacilli; order Bacillales; family Domibacillaceae; genus Domibacillus. The sequence goes on along the minus strand of JAPSKG010000021.1, from coordinate 8,834 downwards.
TGAAACCTTTAGCGCTAAAAGCAAATCTTCGTTTTCAGAATCGCGAATCACGCGCTGAATAGAACGATTGTCCAGCGTAACAATGTCCTCGAAAACAAACATACGCTTTTTAATTTCTTCTGCAAGCTCGGGATCTTGAATTTCAAGGGCGTCAAGTATCGTTTTTTCCGTTGAACGGTCAACGCCATTCAATACTTCCACCACCGCTTCTACTCCTCCAGTTTGCGTGTAATCATGGGTAACCGTTGAACTTAGTTTTCTTTCTAAAATAGCTTCAACTTCATTAATGATCTCTGGTGAAGTCCTGTCCATTGTAGCAATTCGTCTTGCAATATCTGCCTGTACCACCTGAGGAAGCTCCGATAAAATCTGACCTGCCTTCTGAGGATCAAGATACGACAAAATAAGAGCAATTGTTTGAGGATGTTCATTTTGAATAAAATTTAAAATTTGGCTTGGTTCTGCTTTTCTTGCAAAATCAAATGGCCTTGCATGTAAAGATGAAGTAAGCCTATTAATAATGCTTTGAGCCTGCTCTTCACCAAGCGCTTTTTCAAGGATGGTTTTGGCATAAGTAATGCCCCCTTGTGTAATATAGTCTTGCGCAAGTGCAATAGCATGAAACTCCTCAAAAACTTCTTCTTTAATTCCGCTATCTACATTTTTCACACTTGCAATCTCTAATGTTAGCTGCTCAATTTCTTCCTCGGATAAGTGCTTATAAACAGACGCGGAAAAATCCGGACCAAGTGAGATAAGCAGCATAGCGGCTTTTTGTTTCCCTGTTAATTTTCCTATCCGTATAGCCATTTAACCACTCCTATTCCTCAGATAACCATGTGCGGAGCAATTTTGCAAATTCTTCGGGTTTTTCCCTTGCCAGTTTTTCAATTTGTTTACGGCGTGTATTGCTTTCAGACTCCATTACGATTTCCTGGACTTCTTCTTCAATTCCTTCTTCTATTTCTTCTTCGACCAGCTCGTCTTCTTCTCGGTTTCTTCTTACAATCATAAAAATTAAGATACCGATAATTACTACAAGAACGCCGCCAACGGCATAAATCCACCACGGAATAGCTGGTTTTGTTTCTTCTTCAAATGTGATTTTCCCATTAAACGGCTGTATGGAAACAGCTATTTTTTCTTCAAGTGCCTGGTCTGTTAATTCCGCATTGTAACTTTCATCGACTGAAGTGCGGACAATTGTACCTAGCATTTGCTGGATATCATCAATATTTTCCTGAGGAAGCGACGCAGGATCATCTGCAGTCGGAGGCTCCACCATTACTTGAATGCCAAGATCGCGGATTTTATAAGGGCTTTCTGTAATTTCACGGCGAATTCTATTTACTTCATTGTTGATTGTTTCCTCTGTTCTTTCATAATCACCAGTACCTGCTTCGCCATTTAAATAAGTGGTTGTGTCTCCTGCATCTTCTGCCTGGGGAATTCCGCCTGCACTTGCTGCATCACCTGTAAAAGTTTCGGTAATCCGCTGCGCACTTATTTGAATACCTTCCATGTTTTCTTCATCAACCGGTTCCACTAAATTTTCTTCACGGTTTTCTTGTGTAAAATCAATGTCAGCAGTTACAGATACAACTACTTTGTCCTGACCCATTAAAGTACCCAGCATGCTTTGAACTTGTCGTTGAATATCTCTTTCCACTTGTTTTTTAATAGAGAGCTGTTGTTCAAACGCATTCCCGGAAGTGCTCCCACTGCCAGCAAGATCAAAATACTCAAAGTTTTGGTTCATGATAACGATGTTTTCCACTGGCAAGTTTGGAACACTTTTTGAAACAAGATGGTATAAGGACTTTATTTGTTTTTCGTCAAATTGATAACCCGGTTCGGTATTCAAAACAACAGAAGCAGATGCTTGCTCTGCTTCTTCTGCAATGAAAATTTGTTCCTGAGGAAGGTTGATCATAACGTTGGCGTTTTTTACACCGTCAATACCTTGAATAAGCGCAGCAAGTTCTGTTTGCATAGCATCCAGTTTAAGTACGTTAAATTCATTATCAGTCATTCCAAAGCCAGCATTTTGGCTGAAAAAGCTGTAATCAATTGTTCCTGACTGGGGAAGCCCTTCTGCAGCTAAATCCACCTTTAACGTATTAACAGATTCTTCTGGAACAAGAATACCTGTGCCTCCGTCTGTTATTTCATAAGGAACTCCACGCGCATCAAGGTTTTCTTTTACCGCTCCTATTTCGGAAAGAGACAGTTCGCTGTATAAAGGGGCCATGGTGGTTTTATTCGCAAAAAAAACAAAAAGAGAAAGTGCAGCCACAAAAAGAGTAAACATACTTACTCCAAGTACTTTTTGTTTTTTTGAACGGCTATTCCAGTATTCTTTTAATCTAGCTAACTGCTGTTTTATATTTTCATTCATTCTGATCCCCCGGTTGCCTATTACCTTGCAAAATTCACATTACATTTGCATACGCATCATTTCTTGATAAGCTTCTATAGCTTTATTTCGTACTTCCAGCGTTAGTTGCAGCGTAATTCCTGATTTTTGTGCAGCCGTCATTACTTGATGAATATCAACGTTTTCACCGTTGATCATTTTGGATGTTAATTGATTAGATGTTTCTTCTGTTTTCATTACGTTATTTATGGAATCTTTCAAAAAATTCGCAAATTTCTGCTGGGATTCATAAGGGGTAGCTGTTTTCAGTGTATTACCAGGTGTAACCATTGCGGAAGAAACTGAATTTAAAGATTCTATCGCCATTTATTTTACCTCCTTATTTTCCAAGTTCAAGTGCTTTTGTCATCATTGCTTTTGATGCATTAAACACTGTAATATTTGCTTCGTAAGAACGTGTAACACTCATTAAATCTACCATTTCTCGTAATGGGTCGACGTTTGGCAATGCCACATACCCATTTTCATTGGCGTCTGGGTGTTCCGGGTCAAACACAAGTTTATTAGGCGTTTTTGTGTCTTCTACAATTTTTGTTACTTGCACACCATTTCCCGCTTGCTGCTGGCTTGATGCCTGTTTAAAAAACGAGGCAAATGAGTTTTCTTTCGGCTGAAGAACCACGGCTTTTCGCTGATACGGCTGCCATTCTCCATTTACAAGTTTAGCCCGAGTTGAATCAACATTCGCCATGTTCGAAGAAATAATATCCATTCTTAACCGTTGTGCAGTTAAAGCTGAGGAAGTAATATTCATACCATTAAACATTTTTATCTACCTCCTTTAATGACATTGGATAACGAAGTGAATTTGGATCCGAGACGATCTGTCAGCGCATTGTAATAAAGTTGATTTTCCGCAAGTTTTGACATTTCAGCATCTAAATCTACGCTGTTTCCGTTTTGACTGTATGACGCTTTTATTTGTGCCACGTTCATTGTTTTTGCCATAGATGAAAACTCAAGGTGGCGGGGATCTGTTTTTACGGCACTTAACGAATGCTGGGCATCTTCCATTAATCTTTTGAATTTTACATCTTTAGCCTTGTAATTTGGAGTATCCACATTTGCTATATTATTTGCAATCGTTTTCTGTTGTAAAGACGCATAATCCAAGCCGCGTTCCAGGGCTGTAATAGAATTTGAAAAAAGTTTCAAAACGATCACTCCGTTTACCGTTTATATAAACATTATTTAATTTATTTACACTTTAAAAAATATAACATAAAAGTTATTTTCCAACACGGTAGTTTGTAAAATTAACATTAAAATTTCATATTTTTTTTATTGATAGAGAAATTTTCCACAATCTATTTTTATTATACAGTGTATCTGGTTATATACAAAAAAAATTCAAAAAAAGCATCAGCAGAAAACTCTGCTGATGCTTTTTCATTAATTGGATTTTAATTTTTCTAATTCCATTAAAAACTTATCGTTTAATACTTTAATATATGTTCCTTTCATTCCAAGCGAGCGAGACTCAATAACACCGGCACTTTCCAGTTTCCGAAGAGCATTTACAATTACCGATCTTGTAATGCCAACACGATCAGCAATTTTTGAAGCGACCAACAGCCCTTCTTTTCCATCAAGCTCCTCAAAAATATGTTCAATGGCTTCCAGTTCGCTGTATGAAAGAGAACTGATTGCCATTTGTACAACTGCTTTACTGCGTGCTTCTTCCTGCATTTCTTCTGCTTTTTCGCGCAAAATCTCCATACCCACTACGGTAGCTCCGTATTCAGCCAGGATTAATTCGTCGTCGTGAAATTGTTCTTCAAGTCGCGCCAAAACAAGTGTGCCAAGGCGCTCTCCTGCACCGACAATTGGAACAATCGTTGTCAAACCGCTTGCAAATAGTTCTTTGTTTTCCACTGGAAAAGCTGTATACTCGCTGTTTACATCCAGATTTGACGAAGTTTCTGTTAAATTAAACAAGTTTTTTGTATATTGCTCGGGAAACTGACGCTCTGCAAGCATTTGTTTCATCCGATCGTTTTCAATTTGTTGATTCACGCCAAATCCGAGTAACTTCCCGCGGCGGCTGACAACAAAAATATTTGCTTGTATTACTTCAGAAAGAGACTCCGCCATTTCTTTAAAATTCACTGTTTTACCAGCTGCATTTTGCAGCATTTTATTTATCTTGCGGGTTTTTTCTAAAAGATTCATTCATTGTTCCTCCGTATGTTTATAAAATAAATTCGCTCAAGTCTTTGTTTTTAGAAATGGCAGATAATTTTTCATCCACGTATTGCGGCGTTATAGTAATTTTCTCCATCATTATATCCGGTGCTTCAAACGACAAATCTTCAAGAAGTTTTTCCATGATCGTATGAAGGCGCCGCGCTCCAATATTATCCGTTTCTCCATTTACGTGAAAAGCAATTTCAGCCAAACGCTGAACTGCTTCATTTGTAAATTCAATTTGAATTCCTTCGGTTTCAAGCAACGCTTTATATTGCTTTAAAAGAGCGTTATCAGGCTCTACTAAGATTCGAACAAAATCTTCTGTAGATAGCTTTTCCAATTCCACACGAATTGGAAACCGCCCTTGAAGCTCTGGAATTAAATCAGAAGGCTTGGACATGTGAAATGCTCCTGCCGCCACAAATAATATATAATCTGTTTTTACTGTTCCGTATTTTGTAACAATTGTTGATCCTTCAACAATTGGCAAAATATCACGTTGTACACCTTCACGCGAAACATTTGCTCCAGACTGAGCTCCGCCTTTTACCGCAATTTTATCAATTTCATCAATGAAAATGATGCCAGTTTGTTCAGCGCGCCTAACTGCCTCCTGGGTCACTTCATCCATATCAATCAATTTTTGCGCTTCTTCCTGTTCAAGAACAGGGCGGGCATCTTTTACGGCCAGCTTTTTTTTCTTTTTCTTTTTTGGCATAAGTCCACCAAGGGCATCTTGCATGTTCATCCCCATCTGTTCCATTCCAGATCCTTGGAATAAATCAAACATAGATGGCTGCTGTTCTTCTACTTCAACTGTAATAATTTCTTCTTCAAGCTCACCGGCAGCTAGCTTCCGCTCCATTAAACGCCGTTTTTCATAAACAGACGTTTCTTCAGCAGAATCTTCCGGCTCACTTTGCTGGCCATTCCCGCCGCCAAACAACATTTCGAATGGATTTTTAACAGCAGACGCTTTTTTACGGGAAGGAACAAGCAGCTCTACTAACCGGCGGTTTGCCGCTTCTTTTGCCGGTTCCCTTACTTCACTCATTTTTTCTTCTTTTACAAGGCGGACAGCTGTTTCTGCCAAATCTCGAACCATGGACTCAACATCTCGTCCAACATATCCCACTTCAGTAAACTTTGTTGCTTCTACTTTTATAAACGGCGCTCCTGCAAGCTTTGCCATTCTCCGGGCAATTTCCGTTTTCCCGACTCCAGTTGGTCCAATCATCAGCATATTTTTTGGAATCACTTCATCACGGATGGATTCATCAAGCAAACTTCGCCGATACCGGTTACGCAGTGCAACCGCTACTGCTTTTTTTGCTTCTTTTTGTCCGACAATATATTGATCAAGACGCTCGACGATTTGGCGGGGTGTTAACTCCATTGCGTTTTGTTTCATTTTCCCACTCCTCACTTCAGCTCTTCTACAATTATATTATGATTTGTATAAACACATATATCAGCTGCTGTTTTCAGTGCCGCTTCTGCAATTTCAAAAGCGGATAAATTTGGGGCAAATTGCTTTAAAGCACGTCCTGCCGACAAAGCATAATTCCCCCCCGAGCCGATCGCAAGAATGCCATCATCCGGCTCTATTACTTCCCCGGTTCCAGAAACTAGAAGCAAATTTTCTTTGTCCATGACAATAAGCATAGCTTCTAATCGACGAAGCATTTTATCTGTCCGCCATTCTTTCGCAAGTTCAACAGCTGCCCTCTGCAGATTTCCGCTGTACTCATTTAGTTTTTTTTCAAATAACTCAAACAAAGTAAAAGCGTCGGCCACAGAGCCTGCAAAGCCGGCAACAACTTTTCCATTGAAAAGGCGGCGTACTTTTTTTGCGGTATGTTTCATTACCACAGCGTTCCCAAAGGTTACCTGGCCATCTCCTGACATAGCAGAAGAGCCATTATGCTTAACTGCAAATATCGTTGTTGCATGAAATTGTTCCATTATAGATCCCCCTTTAAGCCCGTGGATGGTGTTTCATATATGTTTTTTGCAAATGCTCTTTTGTCACATGTGTGTACATTTGGGTAGAGGATAAACTTGCATGCCCAAGCAGTTCTTGAACAGTCCTCATATCTGCACCGTTATTTAGCATATGCGTCGCAAATGTATGTCTTAACATGTGCGGATGAATTTTTCCGGATAATGATGCTTTTTCAATCAGCTGATTTAATACGTGGCGAATACCGCCGGTTGTAATAGGGGCTCCCCTGAAATTAACAAACAGCTTATTGTGCTGAGTGTTTTTCATAAGGATGGGGCGGCCAGATTTTAAGTATGTTTGTATGGCTTCGGCAGCAAAACTTCCATAAGGCACATACCGTTCTTTTCCGCCCTTTCCGTGCACTAAAATAACTCCAAGGTTTGTATCAATTTCTTCTGTTGTTAAGCTAGCACATTCACTTACTCGAATGCCAGTCCCATATAAAAGCTCTAATAATGCCTGATTGCGAAAAGCAATTGGATCCGTTCCTTGCACTGTCTTAAACAGTTCTTTCATTTCTTCTTCATAAAAAAATGAAGGAAGCTTTTTAGTTCCTTTTGGACGGTGCACAAGCAAAAAGGGATTTTCTTTTGTCACGTTTTCCCTCATCAGATAACGGTAAAACCCTCGAAGCGCCGATATCTTTCTTGAAACAGAAGCACGAGCCATTTTTTTTTCATGCAGTACAGTCAGGTAAAGCCGGGCAGTTTGATGGTTTACATCCTGCAGAGTTCTTATATTTTGTTGTTCCATAAACATAAAAAAGTGCTCCAGGTCATCACGGTAATTTTGAATCGTGTGGACAGAGCTGTTTTTTTCTATTTGCAGATAAGCAAAATAAGAATGTGTATAATTTATGAAAAGTTTTGACATTTTCTCACCTCATAAAAGGGCTACTAAATGATAACACATGTAGCAGCCCCTCGCAAGAAGTTTACAAACTTTTCGAAAAAGTTTGAATTGTTTGTAAAGCGCGGTCAGCAAGCGCTTCATACCGCTCTTTTTTCCCTTTAATTTTAACCGGCAAAGCTGGAAATAATCCGAAGTTGGCATTCATAGGTTGAAAATTATCCGGCGATGCATGCGTAATATAATGAGCCATGCCGCCAATAGCTGTTTCCTCAGGCGCTGTTACAGGATTTTGCCCAAGAGCAAGGCGTGCAGCATTAATTCCTGCTAACAATCCACTAGCTGCTGATTCCACGTATCCTTCAACCCCTGTCATTTGTCCTGCAAAGAAAAGGTTCGGTCGGTCTTTTAATTGATATGTCGGCAACAACGCTTTTGGTGAATTAATAAATGTATTGCGGTGCATTACCCCATAACGGACAATTTCTACGTTTTCAAGACCAGGAATTAATTGAAGCACTTCTTTTTGAGGCCCCCATTTCAAATGTGTCTGAAAACCAACAATATTATAAAGTGTACCTGCGGCATTATCCTGGCGCAGCTGAACAACTGCATAAGGACGTTTTCCTGTACGTGGATCTTCTAGTCCTACCGGCTTCATTGGGCCAAACAGCATTGTTTTTTTGCCGCGGCTGGCCATTACTTCAATCGGCATGCAGCCTTCAAAGAAAATTTCTTTTTCAAATTCTTTTAATGGCACAGTTTCTGCCGCCACAAGAGCTTCGTAAAAACGGTCAAATTCTTCTTCGTTCATTGGGCAGTTTAAGTAAGCAGCTTCCCCTTTATCATAACGTGATTTTAAGTAAGCAATTTCCATGTTTATACTATCTTTTTCTACGATTGGCGCAGCTGCATCATAAAAATATAAATACTCTTCACCAGTTAACCCTTGAATTTTTTCAGCCAAGCCGCTTGTTGTCAGCGGCCCTGTAGCGATAACCGTTATGCCTTCAGGAATTTCTGTGACTTCTTCATTTATGACTGTCACGTTCGGGTGGTTTTTTACCCGTTCTGTCACGTGGCCAGCAAATTCATGCCGGTCTACTGCAAGCGCTCCGCCTGCCGGAACTGCACATGCGTCTGCTGAGCTGATGATAACAGAGTTTAAACGGCGCATTTCTTCTTTTAATACGCCAACAGCGTTCGTTAAACCGTTTGCTCTAAGGGAATTACTGCAAACAAGTTCTGCAAATTTGTCTGTGTGGTGAGCCGGAGTTTGTTTTACCGGTCTCATTTCATATAAATTGACGCGCAAGCCCCGCTCTGCAATTTGAAAAGCGGCTTCGCTTCCAG